>WAML01000200.1 GCA_015522345.1 Desulfurococcales archaeon | reverse complement strand
TACATAGTAGTATACCCATGGGCTCTGGCCTAGGGAGTAGTGCAGCATTAACGACTACATTTATCTATGCTCTAAACGAGTTATATGGGCTAGGATTGTCTAAGAAAGAAGTTGCTGAACTAGCCTATCGCGCAGAACACGATGTTCTTGGAATACCTTGTGGGAGACTCGACCAATATGGTGTAGTATATGGTGGAGTAATTGAAATACATACAAAGCCTCCATATACTGTAATCGAACTACCATGGATCAACGGAGTTTTTATAGTGATAGATTCAGGTATTAGACATAGTACTGCAGATATACATCCTAAGAGACAAAGTGAATTAAATAATGCTTTAAAAATGTTGGCTAGAAAGAATATTCCTAGAGAACTAAGGAAGAAGCTTGGGAGAAACTATTACACTACTTCTTGGGATAAAATAAATTTCCAAGAAATAATGCCTTATATAAGAGACTTGCCCAGTCCCTACAAGGAGAGAATATTATTTACTATAAAAATGAATGAATCTACAAAGATTGCTTTAAAGATAATTAGAGGCAAAATACCCAGTTACCAAGAAATACTAGATATTCTAGGGAGAGAGTGGGCAAGGGATATAAAAGAAGCTTTATCTAGCGAAGATACTATACTGAGCTTAATTGGATTAATAATGAATTATCAACATTATCTGCTTAGAGACTACTATGATCTAAGCCTACCTATACTGGAGAGAATAAGAAATTCTGCTTTAAAAGCAGGTGCTCTTGGAGTAAAGATCTCTGGTGCTGGCTTAGGCGGTTCTCTAGTAGCTTTAGCTAAAAATGCTAGTATAGCCAAGAATATTGTTAAAGAAGTATTAAAGACTGGTGCAAGTAATGCTTACATAGTCGATATTGATGAAGGTATTAGGTTAGAAAATGCCTAAATATATTGTTGTTTTATAGTATATACGTTTATTGAATAAAACGCTAGCGCTATAGCTATGAGCGATAGTATAGCTGAGGGTACAACAATTAATCTACCAGCTTTTCTAGCATTTTCTATAGAGTGTATTTCATAAGTGAACTCTATGTTCCTGATCTTGTATACTCTAGTAGCTGTTATTTGGAGAACGTCAGTCAACATTTCTCCTTTAGAAGAAACCATTACTCCCTTTGAATCGTATTCTATTCTGCCAGAGATCTTGATGTATATGGCTATGTTAGCTATAGAGGTTTTAGCTATTCCATCAAATATTGTTCCCTCCTTCACTTGGTTGGGCGGTCCTTTGATTACACCCGACCAGTATAGTCTATTTAAGATTATTCTTGGAGCATCCTCTGCCGGATAATAAACTACCTTATTAGTCAAGCTATCATATACTGCTAAATCTTCAACAATAGATGCTCCTTTATAACTCGCTTTTATATCGTATATGTACATGTCCTCACTTATTCTCCATCCATAGGCTATCGAGTATAATGAGCCTATGGCTAGTAGCAGGAGGAGTATAGCTAGTATATTGCGAGTACCTTTATCTATTCCTTCTTCGGAGTAGCTTGTGTACCATCTAGGATACACCGGATATGCAGTATATGATGGTTTAGTGTAGGCATATGTATATGGTATTACTTGGTATGGATAGAATCTCCTATAGTGTGAAGAGAAGGGTTTTCTAAGTAAGCCTATAAGCGCTAATCCAGCTACGAACCCTCCTGCATGAGCAAAAAACGCTATACTACCTAGTCTTGCATAACCATATATTATCTGTAGTGCAAACCAGAATATTAAGAAAGAAGCAGCTGTTGTTGTAAAACACCATGGTATAAACCACATGAACCAGCAAATAGTCATTCTACGTCTCGGAAACAATAGTAGGTAGGCACCTAGGACTCCGCTTATAGCTCCAGAAGCTCCTAGTGCTGGTATAACTAGGTTTAGAGGACCCATTATAGGAGTATAGCCTATATGGAATGCTGAAGCCATTAACCCGGATATAAAGTATAGAATCAAGTATTTTGGAGTTCCAAGAGCCTTCTCTACTTCTTTGCCAAACATGTACAAGAAGTACATGTTAAATAATATATGAAAGAAGTCTGCATGTAAGAACATGCTTGTTAATAACCTATAGAACTGCCCCGGATCAACGAGTAATAGAGGAGTTACAGCAAAATTTTTGATCCAATAATCACTTGTTGATACAAGCATGTTTGAGCCACTAGTTACTATATAGACTATTATATTGGCTATAATTAGTCCATAAGTACCTATAGGTTTAGCTCTAGTTAATGGATAAGAGGGTTCTTCCTCTATAGGTATAATACCCATGATGTATACCCATGTATTCATGTATTGTATT
>WAML01000199.1 GCA_015522345.1 Desulfurococcales archaeon | reverse complement strand
GCGTCAGATGTGTATAAGAGACAGCGGTAACAGTGGTTGCTTAGCTAGTCCTAGGATAGTTGGGAGAGCTGTTAAGGCTCTTGAGGAGGTCTATGGGCTTGGGTATAGGAAGGTTATGCTAGATGCTGTTAGACTACCTTCTCCCTACGACAGCTTGTTCTTCTTCACAACGTGTTTCTGTAGGTATAGTCTAGAGCTCTACCCAGAGCTTGCATACCTGGGAAACAAGGTAAAGGGGTTCTCCTTAGACCAAGCGCTGAAGAGATACTCTACCTTCTCGAAGAACTTGCGTATACTAGGAGTATACATGTAGAGAACATACTCTCAATACTCTATGACAAAGCTAGAGAGCTTGGTATAGAGCTTGTAGCAGCCGTGTTTCCCTACCCCTTATCTAGGTATGTTGGCCAGGAGCCACGTATCCTGAAGAAATACGTTAAAGAAATACATGTAATGCTTTATCACAAGTGCTCTGGAGCTGCCTGCTTAAACACAGAGCTTGCGAGACTAGCCAGGACTCTAAGTGTTCTTGGCCTAAGCTACAACGATGTAATCAAGGCTCTTAGAAGAGTTTCTAGACTTAAGCTAAGTGTAGAGGAGATTAGAGAACTTGACCACGGTATAGGCATTCACCATATAGAGAAGCTCATGCAGATAAACAAGAGTATCTATGGAGACATGTTTACACCAATACTATGGCTTGAAGAGAAAATAGTGCACAAACTAAAGAGATACATGGAAAAATACCAAAACATAGACATATTCATTGCATAGACACTATCTCTAGACACAAAAGTTGTACTGTTCTAGAAAGATGAACCAGAACAATATGAAAGAAAACATATCAAACCATATGAAAAGGCTTCCAAATAGATTATCAGCATGTATAGCCATAAACGCTATTGCTCGATGGCCGATGTGAAAGGTTAAATTATGTAATATGTAGGGGATTCAAAGTGTTGTTGTGAGCTGTAGATTGTAACTGTATTGTAGATTCGTGGTTAAAATAGTGGTCTCGATTATCTATTACCAGTTAGTTTATCAGAGCTAGTTACAACAAAGATATTGGGAGGTTAGGGTTATGGCTAAGGTTATTGAAGCTGTGTATGAAAATGGGGTTTTAAAACCACTTGAAAGACTTGATCTTAAGGAGGGACAGCGTGTTAGGATTAGAATAATTGAGAAAGATACTATTCAAGTTGCTCGGGAGATAAGGAATCGATTAAGAGAAAGTCTTAAGGACAAGGATCTGGTTGAGGATCTTATTAGAGAGCGTGAACGTTTTGCCTAGGAAAATCGTTGTAGACGCCTCATTAGTTATAGATCTTTACGCAGCTCCCAATGAGAGCCGTGCCTCTATAGCTGAAGAAGTAACTAGATTGATTATGCAAGGCGTTGTAGAAGCCTATGCTCCTAAGCTACTAATCGTTGAGATTACTGGTGTTTTATCACGCTACCTATCTGAAGAAGAATTAAACCTAGTTCTAGACACTCTTCCTCCAATTAAACTCGTGCCCGAAGAAGCTATTTATGAAGAAGCTATCAGAGTAGCACGAAAAACTGGGTCACGAGCTGCAGATGCATATTACATAGCAGTAGCAACTACAGTTAATGGCGTCCTATTAACAAATGATAGAATACAAGCTCAAAACGCTAAGAAGTTTGGCGTAGAAGCATACTACTTGGTGGAGAATATGGAGGAATTCCGAAATTTATTCAACTACAATACCTAAGTAGAGTAAAGCTCATTACCAATAACAACATGAATATCGGCTCTAATATATAAGTCTGAAGATTATGCCTCAAAATACCTACCTCTATCCTAACTGATATACATATAGCTTCTTGAACCAATATGGAAGCAGTTAATCAGTTTATGAAAGAATGGTACAACCAGGATCTCCTGTTTGGAGGACTAGAATAATATGAAAAACATATCGGTTGATATGCAAGGAGTGTAGAAACGATAATCTATCTGTGTAGTTATGAATGCTATTACTCGGTAGCCACTATGAAAGACCTGTATAAGGCTATCCAAATTCCTCAAACTTTAGTTAACTTATTCGCAAGACTTGTTATTCTGATTGACCATAATGTAGTGTAGGTATTGATATTAGCTAAGTAGACAACGAATGCCTATAAGACAATTATTCTATGCTATGTCTACACTACGTGTTTAACCTAGGTCTTAACTCTAGTTCTCTTCTCCATTCCCTAAACACTATTTCGAAATAGTCAAAGAATCCTTGCCTCCCAAGTATCGCTAGGTCTGAGAAGATGTATTCTGTGAACGCTATTGGTATCTTTAGCTCTCCTAAATCCTCTATTTCTAGCTCTACCTCTTTCTTTACATAAGCTGGTACATAGCCCCCAACACCAGCTAGGTACTCCTTTTTAGCATCCTTTAGATCTATGCCTGCATCATCTGCAACGCTGATATGGAACAAGCTTATAGTTGCACCACTATCTACTAGTGCATATAGCTTGGTTACATACTTAGCTCTAATCACTACCGGGATCATTGGGTAATATCTTCCACGAATATTAACATAGCTGAACACTCTACTCATAGTCAAGAAGCTACACCTAGAGATGCTAGGGGGTTTATCTAGACAACTAGTAGGTCGTGGCTTGGAACTTTAATCACATAGTACTCATCACGTTTGTATCCTTTTTCCTCCATAACTCTGCGGAGTTCTTCAAGGGAATTAGCCCACGCAACCACCTTCCCATCCTTTATAGCAGCCCACTTACCTGGAGGTACTTTATCGAGTTCACCAGGCTTTACAAGCTCTACAATCTTAGCCCTAGACAAATCTAGACACCACACGATATCTACAGCAAAAATCCTTGATAACTCTTTACTACAGCTAGAGACAATAAGTGCTTATACATCCATGAACTTAGACCCTAGCTTTAGGAGTTTAAGGCTACCATCTTTGGTATGCACGGTCACCAGCGTCTATTAGAAGAAGTCTTAGAGTTCAAAGAAGTTGTCCTATTGTTTGATTCAACAGCCAAGTTTTGAACCCGGGATCTCCAGCTTGGAGAACCAGGACAATATGCAAGTAGTCATATCAACTGATATGAAAGGACTTCTAAGCTGATAGTCAACATGTATATCCATAAACGCTATTACTCAATTGCTAATATGAAAGGTCTATGTAGGGCTATTGTTTACCACTTACTAGTGCTTACTTCATCTTTATTTTGCTTACGTAGAGTTTCATCTAGGATATCTCTGTAGCTATCTTCGTACACATACTCTTCTTTGATGAGTCTTATATCCATTGCTTCGAGTTCGTTTTCAAGAGGATAGTGTTTTCGGTCTATCTAGTCAAGTGTTTACGTAGAAATGGATTGTATAGTCCTGTTTTAATTGAACTCTTAAGTGTATTGGATAGTAGTAAATGAGTTGTTCATAGAGCATACTCAATGCTTAGTACGTATTAAATCCAGTATGAATCTTAGGAAGTGCTCCACAGCCTTTATCGGGTCTTCAGGTAAGTGACTCTCCTCGACCCTATCTTCGCTACCTCTATGAAAGTGTTTTGGAAACGTCCTTATATGCTGATGTTTTTCATGAGGTGCGTTGTCGTGTCGATAAACTGTTCCATCGATATGCCTTCTCTCGTAGTGTAAGCTATAGCGTCCACTAGGACTCCAATATATGTCAAGGAAACTACTATCAACGAAGACAACGCGTACCTTCGCTACTACTCCAGAAGCTAACTCTACTTTAGCAACCTCACGTATGAAATCGCTGTATCTCTTCGAAGCAACTGTTATGAGATAGCTATATATGGTCTCGAGTACGTCCTCTTCCAACTTCTAGAGCCTCAATGCCTCACTAAGCTTTTTCTTTTCTTCGAGAAGTCTTTCCAGCGTTATTAGGTCTTCCCATGCAGGGTGCTCAGTAACCTTACCTCTGCGTATATATCTCTCTAACTCCTCAGCACTTCGAACACCGTACTTAGTGAGTATCTCAGCTATCTCAGCCTCTACAAGAGCAAGCCTACGCCTAAGCCAAACCTCCACAGCTTCACGTTCAAGTCTCTCCGGCGAAATTCCCAGACGACGTGCTACGACATCGACAACCCTAGCCATACCTCTACCCACATATAACTTCGTGTGGAACACGATAAGTTTAGCGGATGCATCTATACACTACACTATCAGTTCTGATATACACGTCTAAAAATAATGATATGAACAACTGTTTAAGCTCCACATAGAGTTGCTGAGATGAAAGAGATTGTCTCATTAGTTTTGATGCGGTGACCAGGATTCGAACCCAGGATCTTCGACTTGATAAACCAGAACAATATGAAAGAAAAACATATCGAGCGATATGAAAGTAAAGTGGAGATGATAATTAATATACATAGTCATAAACGCTGTTAGCTAATATCTCATATGAAAGGTCTAGGTCTTTTTACATGTGTTGAACTGTTGAAGATAACTATGAATTATTTAAATTATTTTAGCCCCGCTCTCAATGCTAATTTCTGTAGTACATTCTCTAAGCTTTTCCCGGATAATAGTTCTTCTACGGCAGTAGTGTCTAGTGCGGTGTATTTTCGTGTTTGGAATCCGTATTTAATGATATCCTTATCTTCAGTCCATATAGGTATACTAAGCTTTAAGGCTAAGGCTATGAATGGTGTATCTTTAGGGTCAAATCTCTTTGCAATACTATAGGCTTCCTTAATCCTGTCACCATAAAGCTCTCTCGGAACAATATGTACGAGCGTGAATGCTAGTATTGCTTTAACCTCAAAATCCTTGCGAGAGTACCTCTTAAGCCTCTCTGCATGTCTATGGAACTCAATAAGTGCCTCTTCCGACATGAAGAGTTCTAGCTCATACTTCTCGACGACTCTATAAGCTTTGGAGCGCCTACCAGCTATAACAATGGAGAACAGTATGTTGCTATTAAGTATTAGAGCAATTTCTCCTTCTTGTACTCCTCCTCGAGACTTCGCCATACTTCGCTCCTCGTTTCTTCGAATTCTCTAAGAGCTCTTTCTAGATCCGTATTGATACCTTCTTCGAGATATTTAAGAACGAACTTCTTTATGAGTCTACGTGAAAGTCCTTCAGCAATCCAACGGACAACATCCGCTTCTGAGACCTCCTCTGGTACTCTAATAGTAATAACCTTAGCCACGTTCTTACCCAACATATTATTGCACTATAAACTACAATAAATCTAGCGGAAATATTTTAAAGCCACTACATGCTTAATACACTTTCAAACTCTAAATCCAAAGTCTACCAAGAATCATCAGCTAAACCTATGAACATAAAGACCATCTGCCCTGATATACATGATTGAGGAAAACGATACATACTACTAACAATATTTACGGAGAAGTCTTGGAGTTAAAAGAGGAGTTTCTATTGTTTGGTGCGGCGGCTGGGATTTGAACTCGGGATCTCCGGCTTGGGGGCTGATACTTATCATTAACAAGTTTCATGTAAATTACATGGTACATGAAACATTGTTCACGCTTTCGATAATATGTTTTGCTGTGTTTGAATTGCTAATGTTTTAACATAACTGGTAGATATACCTTAGTACTATTCTTGCAGAGTTTAATCGTGAAGTAGTTAACCTGCAGGTCCTGGGTTAAAGTATTTATCTACGAGTTCTCTATCTATGGCTACTACCGAATACTCTCTACCTTCCTCACCTTTAAACACTATTATTACCACGTAGACGTGTTTAGCTAATTCTCTATCAAGTGTAATGTTCATAATTATTCCGGGCCCCGATACCTTTTGCTTCAATGAAATTTCCATTGGTATATGACCTTTTACTAAGCTTAAAACGAGTGCTTTTTCTACATAGTCTGATGGCAAGGCTCCTTCTATTTCTACAGCAATATTAGCTTTGTCTCCCGGCATCTCTACACGTCTAAACTTAACATTAACTGAGTGAGGCACATCAGTAATCAAACTCGACCATGCACACATCACCTCTAACCCCGGTTACTTCCTTCGCTACCATTACAGCTGAGTAGTTAAGGAGGTGTGGTAGTGCACGTTCATGAAACACTACTTCAGCGTATAGTGTAGGTTTCAGTATTGCTTTGGCTCTAGAAGAGGTTCCTACTATGAATGCTTTTTCTAAATCCTCATGGAAGCTATCTTTAAGAAACGGTAGTACCAGCGGTATGGGAATTTCTTGCCCTAATAGATTTAGTGGGTACGTCTTTATCCGTTTTGGCTTCCATTTATTTGAATGCTCCATTATCTACAGGAATGTCTCTGGATCCGGGCTCCAAGAAGGATCCAGTGCATGTGGTAGTGGTTTTGCTTTCTTTAGTTGCTCAAGGGTGAGTTTGACTCGTTTAGGCATTTTCCTATCCTATTTGTTTATGTGGGTTAGGAGACAATTGCTTTAATTGCGTGTACTATTAGTGGGTCTGTTATCTTGTATTGGTCTTCCTGTTTCTCTATTACTCCATATTTTACCAGCTTCTTTAATAAGTCTGTAAAGTTCTTGTCTGCTATACGTGTTCTTGTTCTGTATTCTACATAGGTTTTTATTTGGGTCCACCGGGTTGCTCCATGTATTATCGCCTCTAGTATTGCTAGGTATCTTTGTCTCGAAGGAGCTATGATCTTTTCAAGCTCCTCCATTATCAGCTTGGAGCCTGTCTCAAATACTTTTTCTAGGGCTCTTCTATGATCTAGTTTTTGTACTCCATGATAGTAGCCGTAGAGTGTAAGCCATCCCGGGATCCCATCCAGCTTATCGACGACTTCATCTATCTCATGATCGGGTATATTCGTGCCTAATTCATTGAATCCCTCCTTTAGGAACTCCCTACTTTGTTCAGGAGTAAATTTCCCAAGCAAGATCTCCCGTACATATCTCCCATAGAGAGGGGCTTTCGGGTTATCTAGTTTTAGGAAGTCTCTAAGAACACCTACTTCACTACCAGTTACTATTATTGTCAGATTCTCTAGGTTATCATAGGACCATGCAAAAATCCCATCGTACCTGGTTGCACCCGAAAACCTTAGGTACTGTGCTTCATCAAATGCTACAACGAACCTTGTGTTATGTCCCCTAGCCCAGTCATTGAATATCCTGAAAATACTCGTTACATCCACATTTACAGATGGATTTACCTCAATACCTATACCACTTACCTGGAATGCCTTAGCTCGTTTCAGTAGATCCTTTATCCGGAACCCTAGTTTCTCAAAGAACTCTAGATTACTAGTGAAGAACCGGGCCATTTGCTCGTAAAGGTGGCTCCTAGTTACATAGCCGTGTTCTTCAAAGATCTCACGGACATCAATTAGTACATAGGGGTAACCGAATTCGTTAAGGCATGCTCTTAACAAGCTTGTCTTACCAACTCTACGCATACCATAAATGATGACGAGTGGTTCCCCAAGCTCAAGGCTTTGTCTCAGCTCATCAATCTCTTTCTCCCGGTCAAACAGGTCTTTGAGCTGCGTCTTGGGCCTTATATCAAACAGCATATACTAGTACCCCTACTAGTAACTAGTACCCCCACTAGTATATAAGGATTACCATGAAGGTACCATTATTGTACAATTACTACTGGCGATGCTAGTGCTGCTGCGGCTACAGCTGGTAACAATACTTCAGAACCCAGTAGCACAACAGTTCATGAGGCAACGTATGATGCCCCGGCTAGTAACCGGTCCAGCAATCGTAAAACCATTGATCAAGAAGGAGAAACTATCTGCACACCCCAGGTTCCACAGGACATACGAGATCATGAAAGAAACAATAACAGGCAGGAAACTCGAAGAACTATCGCGCAGGGAGGCAATAGCATACTATACACTAAAATACACAGTAGGTAGATGGATAAACAACTTAAGAAAAGCCGGCAATACCTTCAGACAAACATTCTACTGTGAAACCAGGATATGGGTACCAGGCCGTTTACCGAGAGAAGAAGAGCTAAAGAAGGCTAAAGATGCCACCATCAAAGTAAGGAAATGGGTTGGTGAAAAAGGAGTAAAAATGGCTAAATGTGTTGGCTCTAAAATACAAGGATTCATTGGTTCATGGAAGGGTGTTCAGGAACATAGTAGTGGTTCATACTAGATACTCTTTTTACTCAATTAAACCCTCTTCTTTGAGCATCGATAAATGTCTATATAACGTATAGAATAATCTGTTTACATCATCGCTATTTTCTCCTTTCTTGAGGGCCTGTAATATAGGGTTCAAGCTCCTACCTCAGAGTATTAGTAAAGAGTCGTATCAAATAAACGTTTCATGTAGTAGACATGATACATGAAACAATGATATAGTACACCATAAGCTCAAGATAAACCTTATATAGAGGGTATATAAGTGGTGCGGCGGCCGGGATTTGAACCCGGGATCTCCGGCTTGGGGGGCCGGCGTCCTAGTCCAGGCTAGACGACCGCCGCGTTTCAGTATCTGCTGTATCATATTTTCTTACTGGTATTCCTTATATAGTTATAATACCTGTTGTCTATAATATAGAGATTGTGTGATGATAAGAGGGTCTCTTGAGCCTAGAGCTGTGATGAGAGCCGGAAACACTGAGTATCTTGAGTATCTTATGTTTTTACTCCAGCTATCTTTAATGCTTTCTTGACTACGTAATCGCTTATCCTCCTACCTCTTATACTCTCGATTTCTTCTTTAATTCTCCACAAATCTCCTACACTAATTTTCTCCTTTAAAACAAGGTATCCTAGGTAGTGGGCTACGTCTCTATTACTCATATTCTTTATAATAGCTCTCCTAAGACTTTCTATAGAAAACATTGTTTCAAAAATAATTTCTCCTAAAACATTTATTCTATGTGGAATAGCTTGTCTTATACCATCTATCTCCAGTCTATAAGATTCAAGTCTACAAGTACTTCTAAGTGTATCCTTTATTTCATCTATAATCCTAGTAGTAGCTTTCTTCATAGGTTTCTCACGGTCAACGACCCCGCCTATAACAATAATAGTTGCTCTACGTAGAACATCTTCATCCAATACATTATCTGCATAGGGGTCTAGAGCAACAATATAGTCTCTACCATCAACAATTTCTTGAAGCCCATCTCCACTATAGACTCTGGCTCTATGGAAGCCAGTTACTCTATTAAATTCTAGAATAAATTCTCTAGGAGAACTATTTAGTACTAGGTATGAATCAAATAAGTATCTCCTAAGATTCTTTAGAAATAAACTAGTTTGTAGAACAAGTCTCTTCCTATCTCTTTCATGGAGTTCATAGTATAGCCTATTATCTATTATAAACAATGGCCTATCTCCAGCTTCCTCCAATAAATTCTCTGGAGTATAAATACAAGAGCTCGAGCTACTAGGGTAGTATAGTTTATCTCCTTTACTCTTCGAGAACTCTATGCATTTAACAAACTCTCTTTCTCTAGAGAAAGACTCTAAGCCAATACACCTATTATACAATAGCATATCAACTACTATAGCCTGTAGAATATTTTCTTTAAACAATTTCTTCTTCAAAATCTTCTTATCTAAAAAACATATTGTAGAAAAACCTTTATCCTCTAGAAACTCTCGTAGATAACTCCATAGAGGCCTATAGACCGCCAAGTCTAGTTATCTCCCTAGTAGCTTCCTCCAAGTCCTTGTAAGTGTCGATACTCTTCCAAAACACGTTATCGTATTTAACTGCTGCAAGTAATCCATCGCGAGCCATTTCGGGGAACCCTGTTTTCTCAATATCGCCTTTCTCGGGGAGATACTCGAATACACGTGGAGTCATAGCGTATACTCCAGCGTTTATCCAGTAGTCTCTAAGCTTTGGTTTCTCTCTAAAACCTACTACACGATTATCAACAACTTCTATTATACCATAGGGGCTTGGGAGAGGTATAGCAGCTATAGCAGCTACATAACCTCCTTTCTCAACAACTTCTACAAGCTTCAATGGATTAAGATTAGTTATTATATCGCCGTTCAAAGCCAAAAATACATCATTTCTACTAAGAATATGAGCAGCATTCTTAAAAGCACCACCAGTACCCAGAGGCTCGTCTTCAACAACATAAGTTACTTTAACACCAAGTCTACTACCACTACCAATATGCTCTATAATCTTCTCCTTCCTATAGCCCACGAGTAAAACAAATTCTTCAATACCATACTTCTTAAGCCACTCAATCTGCCACTCAAGAATAGGTCTACCAGCAACAGGCACTAAAGGCTTAGGGATCTCCTCAGTATAAGGCCTGAGTCTCTTACCAAAACCGCCAGCAAGTATAGCAGCCATCATACCCTAGTACACCACAAGTATAGCTATACAAATACATAGTATTAAAACTAATAAACCCCTTCAAATGACTAAAGAAATGTAGTAGAAGAGCCGCCGTAGCTCAGCCCGGGAGAGCGCCCGTTAGCCGATTATAGTGAGGCTAGGCGAAGCTGAAGACCGGGTTGTCCGGGGTTCAAATCCCCGCGGCGGCACTATTTCTCTAAAAATCTTTAACCTAAGATGAAGCAGGATAATTATAGAGTATAGTGGGATGGTGTAGACTATATTGTTGAAAATACTCTTAGTTCCTCTAACAAGACCTTTTACACTAGACTACATGGATTACTGGGTTGAAGTAGTTAAAGAAAGTCTTTCTAAAGCAGGACTAGAGTCCACTATACACGTGTGGTCTAGTGTAGAAAAACCTCCTATGGAATGCTATGTATGGAGTAGAAGACAGTATCTAAGCCCCTGCCTCATATCATGGCTCTACAGTAGAATAGCTAGTAAACTATACTATTACGTAGTAGGAATAGGTTATTTAGATGCATACGAAGAAGGACTAAACTTTGTCTTTGGAGAAGCACTACCATTACATAGGACAGCTATAGTGTATACGAAGAGACTAACGCCAGAATTCTATGGAGAAAAACCCGATACAAATCTATACATAGAGAGAGTAGCTAAAGAAATAATACATGAACTAGGCCATTTACTAGGACTAGGACACTGTAGTAATTCAGCCTGTGTAATGAGGTTTAGTAATAGCGTCTACGAAGTAGATGAAAAAACTAGGTACTTCTGTAGAAAATGTAGTACAAAACTACTAGAGAAACAAGTAGATACCCTATAGTATAGAGTAAACCTAGATATCTAAGACAAAATATGCTTTCCAACCATCCTCGTCTCTAACAATCTTCATCATATGATACGTAACTGCTTTAATCTCCACTTTAGACTCGTGTTTTTCAGGGTCAAAGTATTCTCCAATACATCCTCCACTAATACTATACTTTACATCACTGTCTTCTTTCTCAAGAACAATTTTGTCTACATAAACATTTTTACACATAAGGTTCTCGCTATAGTATAGAATAAGGAGTTCTTCAAGCCACTTATAGAGGAGACTCTCTAGATCAAAGCCTTCGGCACGAACTTCCCTCCTAATTTTCTCAGACAACTTACTCGTAGAAGTCATTGACTCAAATAACGCTATACCAGCATTCTCAAATAATTCTATAAGATTCCCTCCATAAGCTAGAATATAGATGTCTGCTGTATGTTCTAGATAATCAAATTTACCTGGCAGACCACGTTCTACGATCTTGGCTTCGCCACTCATACATCTACACCTATACTATCAAATGGGTACGGCAGGTATATTAACTAGTTTATTCAATTCAATGTATAAGGCTATGTAAAGGATAACTGAATTGAAAATACTTTATAATTGAATTAGAATAGTGTATCTTTTCTACAGAAACTTTAATACCTATAAGATATACATAGTATATATACGTAGCATACGTAAGCCATAGGTCATATAAAATGAGAAGAGATAACGTACATCGTTCGCGAACAGATATTCTATTTTCTATACTAAAGTTCATATACTCTGAAGGAGAAGCTAAGAAAACACATATACTCTATGCTACAAACCTTAATACTAGGAGTTTAGAGAAATTCCTTAAATACCTAAGTAATATAGGAGCCGTAGATACAGTATCCAATAATGGAGCTAAGAGATATGTTGTAACACCCTATGGAAGACACCTCCTAGACCTAATGAATAAACTGCAGAAAGCCTTAGATAATAAACCAAGTGCTGTAGACCTCTATAGTTCATCTCTATTGAATAAGTTAAGCCTTATACTAAATACAAATAAATCAAAAATTAAAATTAGGAAGGAGAGTATAAGAGGGTACTCTGGCCTCCTCTATAACGTAGATACTCTAGAGAATGAAGAGAGCAAGTATATTGTAATTACAATAGACCACTACATGGGTCCTGCTGGCGTTGCAAATGCTCTTGCACAAGCAATTCTATATCTCATGGATACTAGTAGTAAATGCATTATATTGAATAATCTTGGAGATAGAGAATTAACGATTACTATAGAGAAGCTATTTAATAGAATAGGTTTAGATAATGATAGGTATGTTCTTGTTTCTCTAAACAGGTAGGATATGTATAGAAAATATGTATAAAACCTACATATTCTAACTCAATACATTGCATACATTATCTACTTATATATACAGAGCCATATTGTAGCCTAAGGTGTAGAAACCGTGATAGCCTTAAGTAAAGTATTCGGAATAGCCATACTATCAATACTATTAGTAGGATTCGGCGTAGCAATGGCAATGTGGTCAGAGACACTAAGGATAAACACCTACATAAGCACTGGAATAGTGAAAGTAAAATGGAGTGACTGGTCATGCAGTGATACAGGAGCAGACCCTCAAGCACCTGGATTCAATAATACAGAAGGAAAAGACGTAGCAACTTGTTCAGTAGAACCAGAGATACTAGATGAAGAAAACAATACAATAAAGCTAAAGATAAACATTACAAACGCCTACCCAGGCTATAAAGCAGTTATAACACTAGTAGTAGACAATATAGGTACTATACCAGTAAAACTCTATAAAGTCAATTGGACAGACGTAGGCCTTGATGACTTATCTGATCTAGAGGTAACATTTACTGGACCAGAAGATGGAGATACACAGATTGAACCTGGAGAAAACGATACATACACATTAACGATAATAGTGAAACAAGAAGCAGAAGAAGATTCATCCTACTTCTTCGACTTAGAGCTAACCTTCGCACAATGGAACGAAGTATCCACACCAATAACTGTAGGACTACCTAGGTAACAATAGCGGGATCGAGAACAAAGGATGGCTGTATATAAATAGGTTTTTCGGGTGGGGAGTAAACCCCTCTATACAAATACGTATGTAATATAATAG
>WAML01000198.1 GCA_015522345.1 Desulfurococcales archaeon | reverse complement strand
GTAATACTATTGGATGATGGTAGGCTAAGACTTCATGTAGAAGAAGTAGGTAGTGACTATATAGAATTAACTGCTTTAAACGATGGAGTAGTTTATCCTAGAAAAACAATTCTTGTATCAGGAAAAGATATTCCCTTACCTACTCTAACACACAAAGATGTAGAAGCAATAAAGTATGCTATAGAGAATAAATTCACTTACTTAGCCCTAAGCTATACAAGAAATAAAAGGGATGTCCAGACTTTAAGGAATTTATTGAACAAACTTGATGCAAGTAATATAGGTGTTATAGCTAAAATCGAGACTAAGAGTGCTGTAAATAATCTGCGTGAAATAGCTAGTGCAACAGATGCTATACTAATAGCACGCGGAGACCTTGGAATGCACTATAGTCTAGAAGAGATACCTCGTCTACAAAAGTATATAGCTAGAGAAAGCATTAGGCAAGGAAAACCAGTTATTATTGCTACACAACTCCTAGAGTCAATGGTTAATAGTCCTCAGCCCACGAGAAGTGAAGTAGTAGATGTAATGAATGCAGTACATGACTTCATAGACTCAATACTATTAACTAATGAAACAGCTATAGGCAAGTACCCTATTGAAGCAATTAGATGGCTAAAGAAAATAATTAGAGAAGCAGAAAAGTGGATTATGGAAGAAAATATAGTGCCTAGAGTGAGAAGAGAAGAACCAAGTAGCCCTAGAGATCGATTTGCTAAAGGACTAGTCTTCTTAGCCGAGAGTATTGAAGCAAAAATACTAGTGTATACAAGAACAGGGAGCATGCCCTTAAGAATCTCTAAGTATAGGCCACAAATACCAGTCTATACTGGAACATATTCTGAAACTATAGCTAGAAAAATACAGATAAACTATAGTCTAATACCAATAGTACTTGAAAAAGCAAATGAAAAAACAGATTATGAAAAAGGACTACAGCTACTCTACTCGAAGCTACTAGATGAAAATGAGCTAGAATATGGAGATACAGTTATACTATCATATGGACCTAGAGAAACAATACTGCACGTAATAAAAATAGTTCAAGTAATATAATTATGCCTACTAGCAGCTATATCACTAAGACACAGACAAGTACATCCAGTATTAAAGAAGCTTAAATAGACTCTAGATAATAAAATCCCATAGATAGAAGCCGCCGTAGCTCAGCTCGGTAGAGCGCCGGCCTCGTAACGGATAACTAATATCCGGAGTCGTGTGAAAGCCGGTGGTCGCGGGTTCAAATCCCGCCGGCGGCTCCACATATTCTTTTAATATTCTTCAAGATAACATGCTACAATAATTCATGCAATTAAGATATCTTAATTAAATTTGTAGTTAGGGCTTATGGCTTGGCATGTCTCGTATATGTATATCTAGCTGTGGGAACGGAATCTCTATTCCAGCTCTACTAAATTCTTCGTAGATTTTCTTTATCAGCTCCGCTTTAACTACTCCATAATCCTCTTTTTTAACCCACGCTCTTAACTGAAGATTTATTGATGAATCGCCTAGTTCGGTTACTACTACTTGTGGCTGTGGATCATCTAAAACCTTTGGATGATTCTTGATTACATTAAGTGCTACCGCTATTGCCTGGTCAAGTGCTGTACCATAGGCTACTCCAATATCTATGGTTATTCTTCTTATAGGTTCTCTAGTATAGTTTATGATAGAAGCTCCCCATACATTCTTATTAGGTATAGTTATAACTGTATTATCCCACGTACGTAGTTCTGTAGACATAATACCTATTCCTTTCACTACTCCGCTGTATCCTGCAACCTCGATATAATCTCCATTATTGAAGGGCTTGATTACTGCCAGCCATATTCCAGCAGCCATATTAGCCCAAGTATCTTGTAATCCAAAACCTAGTATTAGGCCTAAGATTGCTGAAAGACCTAAGCCTATAGTACTAGTATCAATCCCTATTATTGGTAAAACTGAAAGTACTACTACAATGTATCCTATAGCTTTAGTAATCCCTATAATAAGTCCTGCAACTAAATCTGGTACTCTTGCCC
>WAML01000197.1 GCA_015522345.1 Desulfurococcales archaeon | reverse complement strand
GTGTTAAAAAGCTTTTCTTTAATAACATATCTATGATCACAATTACTATTCACAGCTATTATTATTCACCATAATATCATTGATTGGTGTTACAGTCCCGATTCTCTCCCATTTCATAGTCTCTCTTAATTTAACAATTAAGATCCTGTACAGTAATCACATACTTTACACAATCGGGTTAGCTACTTACGTAGGCGTTATTTTTAAACAAATTTGGTGCGGGGGGTGGGATTTGAACCCACGCAGGCCTACGCCATCGGGTCCTCAGCCCGACCCCTTTGACCAGGCTCGGGCACCCCCGCACCTATGTATTAACTAGGTTTCTGCATAGGTTTTTATTATTGACTCCTATCGTTTCTTTAGTTCATTATATATTTTCTCTGCTTCTTCTAATGCTTTTCTATATAGTTTTTCAGTGATTATGTTTTCTTGGTAGTATTTCTCTAGTTCTTCAATATCTATGATCTCTGGTTCTTCTCCAGGTTTTTTAACGACGTCTATTGATAGGTCGTGGTACTTTATAGTGTTTGTAGAAATTTCAGGTGGTGTATTAATGTTTACGTAGGTTCCAAGGTGTGTTCCATCGATTCTATAGTAGTTGTGTATTGTATGCCAAGAACTTGTATCCACGATCATTTCATCGTAGTCTCCAGGCTGTTTTTCAATACCTAGTCCATCAAGTACTCCTCTGGATCTAAAGACGCGTTTAATCCTGAGTACAAAACTATTTTCTTTCTCAAGAACAACCTCTACTTTACCTGGAGTAAGCTCTAGTGCTCTACCATCGGGCTTGACATGAACTATCCTTACCCTAGGCATAGACTTGAGCTTAGATACAATGAACTCATTTAATGCAGTGAAAACTTTTTCTCTATCCAAGCCCTTAGCTAAGCCTATCTCAATATAGTCTACTATATCAGAGAGTGTTCCTCCATAAGTCTTCAGGCTATGATGCATCTTAATAGTTGGTACAATACTGGATCTTATTTCATCAAGTCTCTCTTTAGCAGTACTAGTTAACCCTATGATCCCTATAAACTCTCCTTCATACACTATAGATGGTTCCTCTAGACTACGTGCTTTCTCAATAATTTCTTTAATCTTCTCCTCAAGCTCGTTAATTTCTCTAACAATATCCTCTGGAGAAGCATATAAACTACTACTCCTAAGATGTACTCCATAGCCTTTACCTAGTACAGCTGCTGTTGCTGTAGCAAGTAATTCCTTCCTCTTCTCCTGGTTTCTAACATGTTCACTAATAGTCAATCTAGTACTACCATGTATTAGTGCAACATATTCTCCTATAACTCTAAGACTTGTTGTAACTCTTGGTTTCTCCCAAGGCTTTATAGGTGCTTTAGCAATAGATACTACTATCAGATCCCCTTCTCTTCTACTACAGTTGCTTAATTCACTATATAGTCCATGGGGTAGCTCGAGAATACATGTATTGTCTCTAACATCTTTTACTCTAGCAGCTACAATACTATGTAGATTAAGCTTTGGCTTCCACGTGAATACGTATTCGATTTCACTAACTATATCATTGAATACTTCTAGAGCTTCTCTGGGAAACCCTATTACAACTAATTCGTCTTGATCACCATCTTTAACAGTTACATCAGCTGGTGCAGTATTTAATTGAATCCCGAATCTCTCTTGTATAATCCTACTTGCCTGTACAATCACGTGTCCTTTATCCATTAATAGTTTTGTTAAAGCTGTAGCAGCTATGCCACGTACTCTTACACGAGCCATTAACTAGACCCTACTAGTCTCTAACAGTTTCGAGTAACGTAATTATATTCCATATTCTGACTCTAGTGTGTATAGGCATGTTTGGATCTTGGCTTATAGAGTCTAGTACACTAATAGCGTTTGCAGCTCTTACTCCAGGAGATAATCTCTCATCGCGTAAGTGGTTGAGGGCTTCTGTAGCAGCACGTCTAATATTCCTTGGAACACTAGTATCGTTTATAATATTGAGCAACATTATCATAGCCTGCCTTATCTTAGCCTCATTATCATAGAGTGCAGGTGGTTGGGCAACCATAGCATACACCCATAAAGTGTTATTCAACTTACGCATCACTAAATTCCTTACAATAGAAGAAAACAATGATTAACCTTATATACTTGTCTCAGAGTTTTAAACACCAATAACTAATTAATAGTAATAGAGACTCCTTGAGGGAAGAATGAGGCAATGAGTATAGATAAAAGAGAAGCTGTAAAGAAAATGGCTGAGTTACTGAGAGCAGGAGCTGTAATGCTTCCACAGAAATGCCCTGTAAAAGGATGCAATCTACCATTATTCAAACTAAAGTCTGGAGAAATCATATGCCCCGTACATGGGAGAGTATACCTTGTATCAAGCGATGAAGAAGCTAAACAAGTTGTTTCAAGAATATCTCTTGCAACAACACTAGAGAATCTAGAGAAGAAAGTTGTTGAAATACTTAGTGAAGCATCTGAAGCCCCTAGAGAACACGGTTACAGAGAATTAATTGGATGGCTTGAAGTACTAGAGCGTATACTAAAGATAAAGAAGGAGTTAAGTACTAAACCAGCTTCTGAAACGAGATAATATAGTATTCAATACATCTTGTTTAACGCTCTCAAGATCCCTACTACCATCTATAAAAATAAGTTCTCCCCTCTCAACAAGAGATAAGTAGATCTCTCTAACTTTTTTAAGCAAATTAATTTTCTCATATTCTGGAAACCTAGGCTTCCTATTAGATTCTCTAGCAAGCCTCTCAAGCCCTGTCACGGGATCGACGTCAATGTATATAGCAAGATCTGGTTTAACAGCATACTTATTCACTTCCATAACCCACTCAATAGGTGCTCCCTGGGCTCCTTGATAAGCTATACTAGAGTAGTAATACCTATCTACAATAACTATGTATCCATCCTCTATTGCTGGAAGAATAACTTTCCTTACATGAACAAGTCTATCAGCTGCATAAGCTAGAGCATCTAATTCAGCAGATCTAACATCTCCATGTTTCTTAAGAGCATCTACAAATAGTGATTCATTGGGTTCGTAAGTATATAGCGCCTTATACCCTCTAGATCTAAAGTATTCTACAAGCCATTTAGCAACGGTAGTTTTACCAGCACCATCAAGTCCTTCAATTACTATTATCAATCCTTTCTTCGCCATACACTACTACCGTTTTTTCACTAGAACTATAGCTTATATATGGGTTTTTCACTACTCTAAGATACTCTATAAAACTCCTGTAATCAAGTACTTTAAACAAAGGTATATCAGCTATAATACATCCTATAACGAGTATAGGCTCTACTTCTCCAGCTATAATACATTTAGGAGCTACACCATAGTATTTTAGAGCATAGAGTATATAGGAGCCTACAGTAGAGCCTCTAGTACCTCTTAAAACAAGTACTTTATTCTTCAAAACAATGTCTTCGCCAC
Organism: Desulfurococcales archaeon; assembly: GCA_015522345.1. GTDB lineage: Archaea > Thermoproteota > Thermoprotei_A > Sulfolobales > Desulfurococcaceae > WAML01. Next base: position 17,823 of record WAML01000197.1, on the reverse strand, counting down.
GTACAACTCCTTTCTCAGGATCTACTTCTCCATAGAAAGAAATTTTTCTATCAACTACAATAGCTTCACCACTACATTCTCCAGAAACTATTTCTTCTACACGGAACACCCTCAATTAAGCATTACCTCTCTTACTATATCCTTGGCTGATGCAATAGCTACTCTAAATCCATGGAGTTTCCTTAGATAGAATAATGCTTTACCACTATTAGTTATAACTAGATCTGGTTTCTTATTCAACAAAGATACTATAGGGCATACTCCACCAGCAACTCTAACTCCTTTATCCACTAAATACTTTATTTCATCACTCAATAGACTAGTGTAGTGCAGGGGTATAGTTATTAATAGGTCAACATTGTCTCTGACACGTTTATGTGATAGAATATAATCTATGAGTTCCTTCAACTCTAAATAGCTTGTGTGAGGACAGCCTATATATGCTAAAACATATCCCTTAAAATCAATGGCTTCAGATACTCTCTCCTTATATAGTCTAAGTTCTTTTTCATCAATAGATATTTTCTCTAGAGAACTAGATACTCTATATGTATTTGGAGGGGTAATTTTGTCTAGTACAACTAGCGCATGAGAACCACTTGCTGCTGTAGAAGCTAGGAATTCTTTAATTGATAAAAAACTCCATTTCCACGCATCAACGATCATTGGCTTAACATCTATGTATTCACCTATATACAGTCCCAGTAGACTAGCTAATGCTTCATCAACTATCTTAGGAGGAGTAATTATTGCTTCAACAACTCTATTATCGATCAAGTGTAGTCCCGAGTAATATGTTCTCCCAGTAATAGCTGATGCTATAGTCAATGGCCCTCCTTCACGATTAGTAAATGCACCATAGAAAGAATTTGCCATAGCAATAGCATTGCTCTCTCCCCAAGCCAAGTGCTCTCCTGGAGAAGGAGTTCTCACGAGATAGGGGACACAAGTATATACTGGCTTTACCCCCATTTTCTCTAAAACACGATTGATCATATATTGTCCATTGACTAGTTCTCTACTAAATAATCCACTACATCCACAGAGGTCTATAGACGATGGATTTACAGTAGTATATGTTCTAGCAATAGCTCCTTCTTCAACAATTTTCTTCAAAAACAATAGACCTGGCTCACGTATATTATAGTAGGATACACCTGATACATGTACATGCTTTACCTTAACAAGTTTTTCAGCGCCCATAACTTCTCCAACTTTAACAATAATCTTCATAGCTAAAGCAGTAGCTTCGCCGTACTCTCCATTATACATTGCTTCTTCTTCTCTAGTCAAATACAATCTATTACACCACAACTACCCCTTACTGTCTATGGAGGCTTAGCTCTCTTGAATAAAGACTCTGGTTTACCAAAGGGTATTGTTGCATCTACACCAACTTTATCTACTAAACCATCTTCTCCACTAGGATCTAGAGTACTTCCTCTAGCTGATTTAATAACTACTATATCTCTTGATCCTTGCACTCTTGTTGCAATAGCCCATTCTACTTCAGCTAAATCATCTACATCAATATCGTTATCTACTACAACTACATGCTTTAAACTAGGGTGGCCAGTAAAAGCAGCCATTATAACATTCTTTGGCTCTCCTTCACTCCTCTTCCTTATAGATATTATCGCGTGAAGCCATCCACCGCTTGCAGGAGTAAGCCTCACTTTCTCTACATCAGCTACTCTCCTAACACTCTCCCACACCATAGCTTCTCTAGGGAACCCCATGAGGAATGCATGCTCCTTTAACCCAGGAACTATAGCGTGGACCATGGGCTCAATTGATTTATTAACATAGATTTTATCAACAACTATAACTGGCTGCTTACGCTTTTTATCAGGGATCAAGAGTATGTCTACAAAAGGTCCTTCCCAATCAAGTTCTCTAGTTATCCTACCCTCTATAACTATAGATGCATTAGCTGGAACAAGTATATTGTATAGTGGCGTGCGGGCCACAGGTATTTTCTTACCCAACAATTTATTAGCAACCCATAACTCGTATACTCCAAAAGGAGGGCTTGTTGCAGCAGCTAATTCAATAACTGGGTGTACACCAAGTAGAATAGCTACCGGAGTATCATTATCCATTTCCGAGTAACTAGTGTATATCCTATAAAGATGCCTTGGGACAATTCTAATAGTAGCAGACCCACTATCTCTATACATTATCCTATGGAAAGAAGCATTACATTTATCTTCGAGACAAGCTACTACTATAGAACTCGTTAGATAATAGCCTCCATCTTCTCTATAATATTTTATGAAAGGTATATTATCTAGACTCCATTCAACAACTCTATAATGATCATTAAAAGACTCTTCCTTCTCTGTCTCCAATGGATTGTTAACTGCATCTAATATTTTCTCGTAAGCTTCTACATCACTACCAGCATTTATTATATGGTAGAGTTTTTCTCTAGTAGAATAAATCCCTGTATATACACGTGGTACACTACCCTCAATACTTGCAACAACTACTTCATTATCCCCCATAGAATACGCTATACGAGTTAACTCATACTCTCTAGAAACTCTACGATACTCTCTTATAGAGTATTCTCTACCTAGGATTCCCTCTATAAATGACTTAATAGTGTGCAACCTATTATCAACCACCGTTACTCAATTATTTGTTCTAGGTAATTCTCGTTAAGTCTTATTCTAGAGAACTTTATTATCTTAGGTACTTCATTAAATAATGTTTTAACAGCTATAGTTCTACTCTTATAATCTATGTCCACTATAATGCCTGGATAATCTTTTTCGCCATCAGATAATGCTACATACAATCCTTTTTCAAAACCAGCTACGTAGTATCTGACACGCGATACATTAAATGACTCCTTCAACTTATCCGACTGTATACCGCGGGTGTGACTCTGTAGTACTAGTGTTAATGTATCTACGTTTCTAGAAGCATAGAGTACTTCATGGCCTATAATCTTAGATACTTCTCCAGCACTCAATTCTATGCCGCGGAACAATGGGTGGCCTGATAAAACTATTTTATCAATACTATATCTCTTAACACTAGCTTCTTCAAGGAATTTCCTATACTGTTCACTCCTAAGCCATCTACGTTCTTCTCTAGACCTAGCCCTCAACTGCTTAGGTGTCTCTAATTCATATACTTTAATCCCCAGCGACTCATACTTCTTGAATATACCGTGTAATTGTTTACTTAATACTATGATTGCATCGGGTACTATAGTCTCTATAAGCCTAGACTTGTACTCTACAGCATAGGAGTCGCCGATCCATCCATCAGTATCAATAATAACTATTTCAATACCTAGTTTGTCTAAAGCATATTCAACGAGATTCCTTACTTCATAAACTATTTTGTCAACATAGTACTGAGGCCTTATATCTCCAATAAACTTCATAATGTCTGGCTTAAGTTCTCTCATCCATATTACGGGTTCTCTATAGATACTAAGCGATATAAAGCATGGAGGACCTATATCGGCTTGCCCTACATCAGAATCTACTACTGCTGTCTTAACTCCTTTCTCAAGTAGTTTATTGGCTAAGAGTATTGTAAGAGATGATTTACCCGAGTCTATGGGGCCTAGGACAACTATTTTCCTATACTTTGAACTAACTATATTCTCTATAGTGTTAATCCAGTCTAGTATAGGGTCTTCTTCACCAGCTACTTCTTGTATACTTGCTTCAGGTCCTAGGTTTGCCTCTATAACTGTATTCTCTAAAGCAATTACTGGATAGCTTCTTATTTTATGAATAACTAGTTTTTCTCCTCTACCATATTTTTTGCCAAGAACTTCTATAGAGCCATCAACTATACTTAGGAGAGCTGGGCCAAATACTCTTATAATACTATTCTTCGGCATCTCTATCTTCAACACTTACCTCCACCGGAAAACCGTTTTTGAAAGCAATAATTATTGCTGCATAGATATCTTTTTTCTTATACACTTGATTTAATCCACTAATTCTATGTAAAAACAATCTCTCTATAAAGGGGTTTCTCCATAGAGTTCCTGGAGTACTTTTCTCTTCATCAATAAGCTCTACTACAGCTTTGTCGCCAAGGGCTTTCTTAACCTTATAGGCTAATACAGGGCCATTCCCTCCAAGCCCTATCTTTACTTCTTTCTTTCGTGAAGGAATTTGTTCTACAATATTTACTAGGTACTCTACAGTATTATCTAGGGATGGTATATGTTTCCACTCAATTAACTCGCCATCAGCTATAGCTACTACTGTATACTTGTCTCCAGGGTCAACTCCTATAGTAAGTAGATTATATTGTTCTTTATTCTTTAGAGCAAGTATAGCTTTCTCTATAATATCTCTACCCATGGCTTTATCGTAGAAAACTAGGGATGCTCTATTCTCGAGTTCTCTAGCAAGAGATTCATCGTCTGTTAAAACAATATCTCTATCATCAACATCATCTATTGTATCAGGTACTCTAAAAACAATTCCTCTAGCCTTTAAGTAATTACTTACATAAATATACTTCTTAGGATCATATATTACTAGAGCTAGTCTAGCCAGCCCTATACCTCTACACCATAAACAAATAGAAGTAGATCCCCTAATATACCTTAAGAACTCTATGAAGAGATGGATTTTAATGAAGAGAACAAGCTTTACCAATTGTAGTAAACTAGATGAACTACTACAGGATGATTCTAAGGCTTTCCTAGTCTACGGTGAAGCAGCTACCGGTAAAACAAGTATACTACTTCATATAGCTAGAAATATCTCCTTGAGTGGAGAAAAAGTATTATTCATAAGTACAGAAGGTAGTTTGTATCAAGCTAGAATAACCAATTATATTGAAGACTATAGTAATGTATTGTTTTCTGAAGTAAGTGATTTTAATGAGCAATTAGAGCTTACAACAATCTATCTACCGTTTCTCGAAAATATTAGATACATTATAGTTGATAGTATTAATGCTCTCTACAGACTTGAAGCATATAAAGAAGAATCAATTACTGTACTTGGTCTAATACTCGGTATGTTGAGAAAGATCGTTGAAGATAGAGAAGGAGTATTGTTTGCATCAGCTCAAGTAAGAGCTGTTGAAGATGCTGAAGAAGTAGTTGCATCCGGTATGCCTATACTAGAGTACTGGTTTGATGTAATAGCTAAACTTAGTAGGAGAGAAGGTAGGAGAGTACTTAATATAGTGAAGCCAAGGAATCACTCTAATGAAGAAATAGTATTTAGTATAATTGATAAAGGTGTTGAATGGATTGAATGCTAGTATACTAGTAGATATACTAAAGTACTATGGAGCTCCAATGGTATCTAATGCAATGCCTGTCTTCATTGGAAAAGGTACTCCTATAGACAAGAATATTGTATGGATAGATAATAAGAGGTTATTAGGCGATGGAAAAACATGGGAGGGACTAGCAACAGGTATTTTAGGTGGCTTCCTAGCCTCACTAGCTATAGGACTATACTTAAACAATACACTATTCTTTACAAAATCCTTTATAGCCTCTATAGCTGGACTATTAGGGGATATTATAGAGTCTTTTGTAAAGAGGAGACTTGGTATTAAAAGAGGCGATCCACTTCCTGTTCTAGACCAACTAGATTTTGCTATAGGAGCTACTATAGCCTATGCTGTCTTGGGAGAAGGAGAAGTGCTTGATCCTGCATTTCTTGCTTCAGCATATACACTCATAATGGTGCTCCACGTAACTACAAATACTATAGCTTATTTATTGAAAATAAAGGATAGGCCATGGTAACTATTTTATATATGCCTAAACCTGTTGTCCATGAGCACCAGTTAAGCTCATTATAAACAATGATGTTGTTATTAAGAATAATATTGTTATAATAACTATAAGCATTATCATCAAACTCCTTTCTTCCCTAGACCTCCTGAATCCTCTGGGCCTTAGTGTTGGTTCAAAGTGTGGAAGTAGGTATGCTACAGCAAGAGACAATAGTATCATTACTGTAGTAACTATTGATAACCCTAGGTAATAGAATCCTTGTGCACCGGGTAGTAGTAAGTACATTCTAATACCAGTATACCAATCCCCTAATACTATAAGTGATAGTAGGAAGAGAAACGCTATAACATATCTACTATACCTATCGGTAACATATTCTCTCTCGAAGAAGTGGCTCAATATACTCCTATACACTCTTTTCCCACGAACCAATTCACTAGCTCCTCCAATTAACTGCTAGATAGTGTTAAACGAGGTACTAGGAAATAGCTTTTATTCCTAAAACTACTTATTGCTTAGAAACTAGTAATAGTTGTTGCCCTAAGGTGAAGTAGATGAGCAAGTTAAAGGCTGTAGCTGGAGCATCTCTATTAATTATATCGATTATACTATACATTTACATTGCATACTATGTACCATCTACAGAACCTTCTATAATAGGTGTACTTGACGACAAAGCTCCTTGGCTACACAAGCATATCATGTCTCTTATCTCTAGAGAAAATGTATTGAAGGATAAACAACTATGGTTTCCAATGGGCAAAGATATATACTCTATGCCTGTTCTCCTAGACGTTATAGCTGTAAAACTAGGGGTTAATACTGACTCTCTATACCTAGTAACTATGGTCTTAGGTGCTTTAATAGTAGTGTTTGCATATACTACGGGCTATCTAGTATTTAGGGAACATGTTGCAGCTGGAATAGCTTCTTTACTTACGGTACTTGCTCCAGCATTTATCTACTGGTTTAAAGCTAATATGTATGGAGCATACCTTGGTCTAGCAATAGGGTATTTATCCATATTATTACTCTCAATAGCTATTAAGAGAGAATCTCTTCCACTATCCATAGTTTCAGCTATTGTAGCTGTTCTAGCATGGCTTACATGGTCTAGTGGATGGATTGTTATACTAATGATAGCAGTTTACGGGTTAATACTAGTTTATAGCGGGCATTATAGGGTAAAGACTTTCTTCTATACAACGGTGTTACTCTCTATAGCTACTATGCCTTTGAACCTACTGCTTGGGATCAAGTATATTCTAGTATATCACATCATAGCATACTCTATGCTCTTGTTGACAACAATACTTTATGTGGTAAGCAGTAGAGTTGAAGAGAGAATTAGAGTTGATGTATATAAGGGTGTTTGGAGAGTCTCTTCATCGGCCATGGTTATAGTTATTTCATTGACTATAGCGTATATAGTATCGTTCTTTACACGTATACCAGGGTTTATGGAGATATACGTTAAGCCATACAGGCCTTTGACAGACTATATGTCTATAGCTGTTCTAGCTCCTTTTGCACTAGTACTATTCCTTAGAGCAGGGTATTTATCGAATATATGGAGTAAGCCTCTTGAGACAATGGTTGTTACCGGGTTTATACTTGGAATACTATTGTCTGTAGTAGATCCATCATTGACTGTACTAGCAATACTATGTATTTCTCCCTTGATAGCTTATAGTCTAGAGAGACTTGTTACAGTAGTTTTCTTGCTTAAAAAGAGGATCAAATACCTCTTGCTAGCAGCTACTATATGGATTATAGTTGCATCTATACTAGCAAATGGCGTTACAAGCTATAGAATTGCTTCTTCAGAACCAGCTATATACTATGGACCTGTACCTAGAGAACTAGTTATTTCTGCTCCAAAGAATTCTTCTCTCTTACTAACACTAGACTACATAAACTCTAGTAAAGCAGTACTACTTACCCACTGGAGTAGGAGCCACTGGATAGTAGGTTATAGCGACAATATCTATGTACTGGCGGATGACCATGGGCCTGTGAAGAACCAGATACTATTATCAAAGATACTTATGAGCAACGAATACCTAGCTCTAGGCCTAATAAATAATACTATTGCTAGAGAATATGGAGTAAAAGATATCTACATATTATTAAGCGAAGTAATTACTGTTGAAAAAAGTAAAGTATTTGGAGTTAGAGGAGCTCATATAGGTAGGCCTATAGTTATACCAACTAGGACTGGCCAACAGGAGATAAAGTATGTTCCACTAGATGATGTAGCCCATATACTAATGTACATAGGGTTTGCAGGATATAAGCCTGAGGAACTCCTAGACCCTACTAAAGCAACGTATCCCTTCGAACTATCTCTAGCCTGGAAGGAGGGTATGAGGAAAACACTATTCTTTAGCTTACTCATTACAGCAATTAATAAACTAGGCTATAATGCTATAAACGACGTATACAGTACATCACCTATACGCTTACTCGATATAGAGAAGCCTAAGAGAGTAGTATTCGTAAATGGTACACTAACCTACCTCTATACAGTACCTACAGAGCTAGCTGATTATGAAGTATATTGGATGACAGCATTATTCAAAGTAGAACTCGAGGAAAGTACTAGAACAATAGATTAGAGGATGATAGATTAGGGATCAAATATTTTTAATTCACTAAACTCTAGTTTACCAGACTCTATCTTCATCTTAAGCCTGTATACAAGATACTTGTCTTCAGGAGAAAACCTTGGGGGGTGAGGAACTATTAATTCTCCTCCACACACAGGGCATTTATCTCGATTTAAAGTATATCTTCCACACTGGACGCATTTCCTCATAAGCCACTTCATTTCTTCTCACGCTCAAACTTCATTACAACACCTAGTTCTTTAGATAATTCTTCTACACGTTCTAGAGCAACACTTAAGGCTTTTTCAGCTATTTTATAGTCTGGAGCCTCTATTTCTACAACATACCTTGGTGCACCAAGAGTATATACTCTAGTCTTCAAGTCCTTGCTTACACTATCTACTGTCTCAGGTATTGAGAGTAGTATTTTACGTATATCTTCTACACCATATGGTTTAAGGCTCCTGAGGAACAGTAGCCCTCTTATCTTAACTTTCTTTATCCTAATATGCCTTTTAGCCTCCTGCATTAAAGCATTAATCCATTCATTGGGTATACCTGCTTCACGTAAAGCTTCTTCTCCTCTTAGAACAGCTTCTTCTAAACCAAACATAGGGTCTCCATAATAGTCTTCCAGCTTCCATACAACATCTCTATATGCTTCATCGACTGTCTTACCTATTTTCTCAGCTACAAGCTCTATTATTTTAGCTGCTTTAACGTATCTCTTCCACCAAAGCATTTTCTTCCTACGTTCATTATCAGGGACTTTCTTTAGACTTACATCAACTGTTTTCCTATGCCTATTAACTCTAATTACTTTAACAACTATTTTCTGGCCCTCCTTTATAACATCCCTTATATTCCTAACCCATCTAGTAGATACTTCACTCCACGGTAGATAGGCTTCCAATCCCTCATACTCGTCTAGTTTTACATATGCTCCATAGTCAAAGATCTTATCTACTGTAGCAACAACGTATTCTCCTACTCTAGGAAGTTCTTTCCTAGTCTTCACCATAGTCCTCCGCCTCTAAACATGAGTTCTGTAGACAATATCTATGCTTTAGAATATATTAGTATTGTTTACTAGAGTATATCGAATAAGTGATTTCTTTAAGAAAAGTATGTGGCTAACCTAGTTCAGCAATTACTTCTGCATGCTCCCTTATAATCTCTGCTTTACCGCCCGTCGGCCTAACTAATACTGTACCACATACTTTACATCTAGCTGGAAAAGTAGCGTGTGAGAAAACAATGTTTTCTGCACCACAAACTTTACATACAACTCTCAAGAACTTGCTCTTAGGCTGTGGAATAAGTATCTTCCTCTTCTTAACCACTACCTACTCACCTCCACGAGCTCTACTTTCTTAAGCCTAATACCTCTCCTATGGATTATGTAGCCGCATCTACGGCACTTAAGTTTAAGAACAACTTTCTTAGTAACTTTAGCAAATCTCTTTTGCTCAGGCTTTCTCTTACTACCATAGCCCTCTTGTTTCCTCCTATAACGTCTCTCGCCTTCAGCCAGTGCTCTTCTCTTACCATGTTTGTATATAGTTACAGAGTGTTCTGTATGAGTACGGCATCTAGGACAGTATGTCACAATTACTTTAGGGAACTTCACTGTAGCGCCAGCCTCACTACATACTTTTACAGCTAGTCTCTCTGGATACTCTGTAGAGATAATTAAAGCTTACCATAGCTAGTTATTTACTAAGCATATTATAAGTTTTAGGGAACTGAAATAGTCTATAGAATAGATTTTACTGGAGATACAAGACCTAGAGCGTAAAAGAATACAGCTGTAGTTAAATCCATGGAGCCTATATCCCCGACTCTCCACACTCTATTATTATAGATGAAGTCCCTTAATGCTTTAACAACAATATTCATATCTGGTGTAACTAAATAGTTTGCCACTAGATAATTAGTTATAAACTCTATTACTTTATCAATACCATCTATAACCCATTTATCAAAGGATTCACTAGGTGTCTTAGCTCCAAGAGCTTTCTTCGCAAACCTTAGTCTAACAAGAGTCTCTGCATCAAACTTCATTTTCTCCATATACTCCTTGAATAATTCCTCTGCATAACCACCTGCTTTCCTTACATCAATTATTGTTTGGTACAAGTATTTGTAGATAGAGTTTATTGTATCGTAGTCTATAGACTGTAGTTCTAGAGTCTTTAATTCATTCCTAGACAAGCTCAAGTACTTAGTCGACAAGGCCTTATAACCTCTAAATCACTAGAGTCAACTACTATAGCTAAATTCTTCAACGCTAGATAAAAACCTATGTATGCATCAACTCTCATTAACTCATTCTTTCTAAGCTTAACCTCTTGATCCAGTATCATGAGCTTAGGTGTATCGTATAAAGGCCTTACTTTAACTACTCCATCTACTATCCTAAAGTCTTTGTATGTATAATTAAATTCTCTATCAGGATCTAATTCACATACAGCTAGCCCTGATTTACCGTTTATAGAGTATATGAATCTAGATAATCTACTAGTATCAATTGTTACAACAGTATCTACTTCAACTCTTACTGCATCAATGAGGCTAGATAGTTCTCTGTAATCAACTAGTATGTAGTCTCCATAGTCTTCGGCTTCAAGCAGTTGTGTAGCAAGCATTTTAAGCCTGGCTCTAACACCATATTCTCTCTCCTTAGAAAATGCTGCTTTAACTCCTCTCCCCCTAATCTTTATCTTAGGTACTATTCTAGAAAGGTCTAGGTTAGACATGTTAATGTACTCTACTACTGCTCTTCTCTCATCTCTATCAAGTCTAGTTAAGTGCTCATCTTCTACACGTACATGGAATCCTCTACTACCAGAGAATGATACAGTTATCTTATTTGCTCCAAACTCGTTCTCTAGTATATCAACTAGTTTCAATGCATCAAACCATCCTCTCTTCAAACACTCTATAGTAACCTGAGGTATTTTCACTAGGTCTTTAGAACCGCATCGAGGACATTGTTTCAAGTCTTTCTTGTCTACGTAACCACATCTACTACATAATGTAACTACTTCACTACATCCACTATAGTGGTCTACATCAATGTCAAACATTATATCTGCTTTAACTAGTCCTTTAGCCTCCATATCTTCGGCTGATGGATTATCGTATACTGCTACAGAATAGTATAGGTGTAGAGGAGTCTTCTTCGTTACGTATTCATATAATTTTATCATTGACGGAAAACTCAAGTGTCTAACATAAGTCTTCGAGTCTATTGGCTGTATAGCTATTTCTCTCATAGGGAGTAAAGGGGGTTCTCTAAGTATTTTCTGCCTATAATAATTGTTTATAGTGTTTTTCAAAAATTTTTTATTCAAACTACTCTGTTCTTGGAGCGACATAGAATGTTAGTCTACCCTCCTGCGGTAGTAGATACTCTATTTTACATGGTACTGCATTACCTAGCTCAAATACTACTTCATTAGCTGCTTGTGCAGCAGATACTATGTCTGATAGATAATCTGTTGTATACATTGCTCTAGCTTCTTCGCTTGCATCAAACTCTAGTAGTGCACCACTTTCTTCTGTTAACTCTATCTCTGCTTCAGCTAAGTCGCCGGAGCTCCTAGCTATTAATGACCTTGTATCTGGTTTTACAATAAACTCTATAGCATCTCCTATAGGTTCAAGGTCTTTAACGAGATCTCTGAATACTGTGCTCAACATCTTTACTCTAGCTGTAAAGGGTATTTTTAGAGGAGGTAATTGTTCTGCTAAAGTCTGTATTGATGGTATAATGAATCTCCTAGTACCCTTCCCTATAAAAGCTATTGATAAACGCCCTCCCTCTAGAGTCTTTAACTCTAGCTTATCTTCTTTAGTAGCTCTCCTAAGTATCTTAGATAAATCCTCTAGATTCACACCAACAACTTCTTCGCCGCTAACCTCGAATTCGTCAAAACTCGTATTAGGCATTGTAAAGTCTACTAGTACAACTCTAGAAGTATCTATAGCCTTCATATAGAAGCCGTTGTCGTTTATAGTGAATGCTGCTTCTTCAATAATCTTACTTACAGCATTCATAGCATACCTCCATACTCTTGCATCAAAGAACAATATCCTCATGGCTTCCACCATACACTAGTAGATATACTCTTGTTTACCTAGTATACCCGAGAATATATAGTATATACTTCAAGTATTTTAATTAATCCTATGCTCTTAGGAACTTAGTTAAAACTATACTTTTCCCTTGTTCTTTCTAGATAATTTATAGACATAGTTTACTCCATTACGTGCTAGGAGAAGTGCTCTATAGATTAGTGTCTTAGAAGATATATGGTCTGGAGTAGAATAGTATGCTTGTCTAAGACATTCCTCTATTTTCTCAAATATCCTAAGTAGAGTCTCATACTCTAGTTCTCTATCCATTATAGTCTCATACTTGTTCTTCTCCACAGACTACTACCACCAGAGTAAATACTTTGTACTAGCTAATCGTATTCTCTCCATACATAGCCGCATTTAGTGCATTTAAAGAATCTAGTTGCTGGTTCATCTGCTGCTCTCGTTTGTACAACCCAGTAGTATGCTTCTCTCCATCCACACCGTGGGCATACAACGTCTCTTGTTATAGGTAGTCCCTTTACATCTCTTTCGCTTATAACAATTGTTTTCTCTTTCTCACTATGCTCTATTACATTAGTTACTCTATACACACTTAATTCTCTAGAACTACCAACCTCCATTGTATAACCACATCTAGTACACCTAAGTACTACTTTACCCCCTTGTTTTACAGGAACCATTACTCCACCGCATTTTGGACAAAACTTCACTGCCTTTACCCTCTCTATACTTGTGCTTAGAGTTTTTAAAGGGTAGAAGAGGCTTTTTAGATTAACGTTCTAGTCTTTAAAACCGAGCCATAGCGATATAGTTCTCTCAATCTACTACAATAGCTACATAGTACTCTATATTCTCTAGAACCTATTGTTTTCTCTAAGTAACTAGTACCCCATCTACACGGTATCCCCATTTCACCTACTATAGCACAAGTCTCTATATCTGGTGCTATAGCATAGCCTATTTCCTGGAATGTCTTTGTTGATAGAAGGTGTTTCTTTAGAATAACTCTATCTATATAATCATATGGTATAAACACTATATCTTCTACAAATCTCCTCCTATACACTATGAAGTAGTAGCAATTACTACATTGGATTAGGAGAAGTAGGCGGGTCTCCTTCTTTATATGCTTCAAAGTTTTTCCTCAATAAGTCTCTTGAACTCATTTAAACTAGACCTTATATCTTCTACAATCTCAACTATAGCCTTAGATATAGGGTATCCTTCTTCAACTTCTATAACGAGCTCCATAACGTCCTGGAGTGGATGAGGTATACGGTATGAAGCAAATACTACGTGGGGGTTATTCATAGCTGCTTTAGCTATTAAATTACCTAGTGTATGTCCTTCTCCCCTGATCTGGAGTACTAGTTCTCTATCAGTCTTCTTCTTAACTATAACATCCATGTTCTTCTACCCTAAGCTATTCTAGTCAATATATATGCATTATTAAATCTTACTAGAATTCTTCTATAGAAGAACTGTTTTTACCATATGGTTCTCTACGAAGATACTTATCTAGTGCTTGCCTCCACTCAAGCCTAAGCCTTACTTTATCATCTTCATCTCTATATAGTAGCCCCAGCTCTATTGCTTCATCAATTACTTCCCTAGGGTCTTTATCTTCTACAACACTAGCTGTTGCTATAAAGTATTTTGTCGTAGTACTTGGTGCATCAAATCTAATCTCTTGTATAACATCAGCGATCCTATTAGCTATTTCTTCAACTTCTTCTCTAGAAGCATTAGTCTCTATATAGCCTTCACTATATTTTGCAGTATACCCTTTTTTCTCAAGTACTTTAGCCAGTATTTGCGGTGGAAAAGTCTTTCTTATACTAGCTACTATACTCTCTATAGAATACTTGTAGCCTAAAAGTGTTTTTAGAATAGATTCTCTATATATCTTTAATACCCTCTTTATCCTATTCCATGAATTCTTTATATCAGTTTTATAGCCGTAGAGTCTAATCCTTATCCCGTGTTCTTCTACTTCAATAACTGCTTCAGGTAACGAAATATTCTCTCTTATTAACTCAACTAGTTTTATACACTCATCCTTTCTACAAGGTATATAGTATTCTCTATAAGTGAAGGGCATGTTTTTACCAGACTCCCCAATCTATAAGAGAAGAGTTTTGTAGAATATAGTTTGTTTCCTATCTTAGAACATATTTTATAGATACTTTCCTTGATTCAACATTCCCGCATCTAGGACAGTAGAGTGTTGTATCGTCTTTTCTCTTCAGTAATTCACTACATTTACTACATAGTGCTGCTATTACTCCTAGTTGCGGTCCTTTTGTTGTTAATTGGAAGGGGTTTTTATCATTTAATACTTTTGCTCTAACAACATCTCCTAGTCTATAGGCTTCATACATTGACTTTATGAATTTATCGCTTGCCTGCGATATATGTAGGATTCCCGTGAAGTTCGTAGAATTAGATGTTTTTCCTTCTATACTAAATATGTTTATAAACGCTATATCATCTGATAGAGTCTCTATTACACCAACTACTATGTCTCCAGGGCTTGGATAATATGGTTTCTTCATAACTTGTTTAACAACTACTGTTCTCTGAAGCATATCTATTACTGGCTCACCTACTTGCGCTGCTCTAACCCACCCGTCTTGGTGAGCGTATGTTCCTTTTCCCGGCAAAAACTCTTCTATAGTATATAGTTTGTCTCCTGGCACAACTAGTTTTTTCCTAGTACTCATTCTCTACCACTCCCTCCTTCTTTAATCCATAGATATCTACTTCAACTCTATATACTCTACGTCTATGCCTTGGATACATCATTTTTATAGGCATTAACGCTTTTTCTCTATAGACTATAGCGTAGCTGTTTAAACTAGCTATTTCTCTAACTAGTTTCTCTTCCCCAGGGCTATGCTTGTGTATAGTATATACTGTTTTTGATAACTCTAGTGCTTTCCTCAGGAACATCATATCTAGTCCTTTATTCCTAGGATTTACTCCGAATGGAGGATTCATTATTGTTGTATCTATATTCCTCAGCTCTATCTCTAAAGCATCTCCATTTAATAAGAGCGTGTATACTGTATACTTTCTTTCTCTAATCCACTCAATAGTCTCTTCTAATACTCTATAGTCAATATCTACTCCAACTACTCTCTTTGCCCCAAGAATTAACGCTCCTATTCCTAGTCTTAGTGTTCCGCATCCAAGGTCTAGTATTGTCTTATCCTCTATATCATTCCTTAGTAGTGCTTCCCATAGTATTTTAGAAGCTATCTCTGGTGGTGTAGGGTATTGTTCTAGTTCTCTCCTAGGCTTCTTATAGTCTAGTGTATTCTCTAGAGTTATCTCAAGCTTCTTTTTATCTATAGTCTTCTCTTCTACCATGGATACCTGTACCCTAGTTCTTTCTTAGCAACCATTACTGCTTCTCCAGGTGTTAGCACTGGTTTATAGAAGTCGCTTAAATCATCTATTGGTAGCCGGGGACAATTCAGTATTATGTAGGCATCTGCTTTTACTCCCTGGTCTATTGCTGCTAGAATGTTTTTGTCTATGTACTGTGTTGTTATTGTGTATACTTCTACTCCTATTCCTCTATAGAGTTCTCTAATGTATTTCTCTAGATACGGCCTATACTGTCCTGGTCTAACACCATTTATTATCGCTACTGTCTTTACTGGAGTGTTTATTAGTTTTGATACAATGTATATTCTCTTCGAAATTATTCTCCTACATTCTCTCGTTAAATCTATTGCTTTTCCACGGTGTATGTCTGCTAGAACTATTTTCTTTTCTAGACTAGGTATTGTTAGGCATAATCCTATTGCGTGGAAGTAGCCGGAGGATACTACTATGTATGTGTCTCCCTGGGTGTTTGCTACGTGATTGTATATGCATCCTAGTACTTGTCCTTCTGCCATTTCCTTGTATGGTGGTTTAGGAATTATTGTTTTGTATCCTTTCATTTCTAGATACTTCTTTATCTCCTCTAGCTGTCTTACATACTGTATACTTGCAGTTAATACTATTGTTTCCCCCGATACAGTATTGGCTATTTCCTCTAGTAGTTTCTCTGGTGTTTTTCCTGTATAGTATGCTGGTATGTATAGTGTTTTCTTGTCTACACGGTAGCTTGTGTAGGGGTAGGGTGTGTGTCCTATATGTATTATTGCGTCTGCTCCAATAGCTTCTGCTTCATCTACTGCTAGATCGCATGCTCCGTAGGCAGGGCTTCCTGATATAGTTATTTCTGGTTTCCACTCTACTTCTTTTATGCATTCTAGAATTGTTTTTGTAAGGAACTTTAGGCCGTCTGGTAATTGTATTAGAATGTGTTTTGGCTTGTGTTTTTCTATAAAATTCTTTATTCTACTACATTCTATGTCGTAGGGTATTGTATTGTTTTTAAGCAATTGGCTTTAGCCCTGGCTTTAGTGGCTTGAACTTTATTCTTGTTGGTAGTGGTAGTTTTGATGCTGCTCTCTTTAGTGCTTCTTTAGCGTATTGTATGTGTTCTTTTCTTACTCTTACCTCCATAACTATTGTTCCTGGGTATACTCTTGCTGCTACACCTACTGGTTTTCCAAAGGCTTGTCTCATACCGTCTTGTAGACGGTCTGCTCCAGCGAAAGCCATCATCTTATTCTCTCTCAATACATGGTGTGGATAAACTCTTATTTTCAGGAAATAGTTTTCATCTCCAATTTCTGTACTAAGGAATTTATTCGCCATTACACGTGCTGCTTCTAGTGCATTATGCCTTATATTCCCTTGCTCTAGAACTACTAGTTCAGCCACATAATCATAGTCTCCATGAACATTACCCATTTCAAACTTAACAATCTTAGGCTGTGGAACACCAGGAATATACTCTTTCCTAGTATACGGTGGACCACTAAAATGAGTATAACATCTAGCAGGCCTCAAAGGCACTCCATAAACACCTCCACCACATCATACCCCAATACCCTAACCTAAACAAACACAAAAACCCATATATAACCCTAACCCATTCCCGGCAGATCCAGGGATGATCGATCACAGTTTATTTAGAGTAGCTCGTTAAAAGAGAAAATAACGTGACTCATATAATAAGACGGTAAACAGAGATCTTCCCCGCCTCTCCAGGGAAAACCATGAAGAAACAAATAGCTTCACCAAAGAAACCACTCCAAACAATAAAATAAAAGATCCCCAACCCTAAAAACCATAACACTTAAATACAACACAAATTAAAACAAACAATGAAAAACCAAAAAACAGTAATAACAAAAAAGAATTGAAAGTCAAAAACAACAACAAACCGATTAACCGAGAGTGATTGACCCCGTAATAACAAAAAAGAATTGAAAGATCTGATAATTCCCTCCAAGAGAG
>WAML01000196.1 GCA_015522345.1 Desulfurococcales archaeon | reverse complement strand
GTGTTTTGTAGCTATTTCTGCTAGTTTTTCATCGAATGTAGCTAGACTAGCTCTCGTGGATATAGCTAACTGTATGTAGAGAGCATCATATACCGTTATATCTTCTTCTACTGCAAGTTTGAAGGCTTCTCTTGTTACCTCTTTTGAAGAATATATTCTTAGAGTCGTCCATAGTTTTAAAAGATCCCTTATAGTTTCGTATGCTTCATCTGTGTCTAGGTCACCTATTTTCCGACAGTGCTTCCATATAGCGTTTAAGGATTCTGGAAGAGCCAAGTCTATTGTGGCTAGAGTTTCTCCGTTTCTAGCCCATATGCGGGCTAAACTACGTGCTTTCTCCGACCCCTTTTCTTCGAGAACAAGTTTTACTAGAAAAGATGCATCTAATACTATCAACGCCTCTCCCTCTCCTCTCTAATAAGCATTGTAGAATCAACTCGTGTCCTCCTCTTCCTAGCCTTCTCCTCAACCTTATCAAGTAGCTCTAAGAACTCAAGAACCTTAACACGCTCTTCAATAAACCTTCTAATCTCACTACTCCAATCAATACGATACTTCTTCATCTTCTTCTTAAGCTCCCTAGGAACTCTAATCGATACAACATCCGACAAAATGTATACGCCAAGTAAGACATATTGTATACAAAGAAATATAAGCATTACATCTTAAAATCAGTCATAACTACATATGCTTGCATAAGAGTATAAAAGAACTATGTAAGAAATAAAGATTAAGCTGTAGAAATAGAGTCTAAAGAGTTGAAAACAATCTTTCAATCTCAGAATCGTATGCAATAGTTGAGTGTAACTAAATGTTTAGGTTATTAGTAGTTCAATGATCAAGGTATTGTGTATTGAATTCTTTAGAGCTTAGGAAAGAATAGGAAAGTCTTGATTAGAGTCAAGACTCTATCAAAATAGAGAGCTATCGTTAATCCTAGGAGTTCATAGGTAAAGGTACAAGAGTAGAAGGTCTCTAAGCCGTGTTTATGTATTAAAGAAGGGAATCAACTTCGGGCTAGTGGTATAGCTATTAGAGTCATTAATAAAGCTATACCTGCAGCTAGTAAGACTAGTTCAGGGCCTGTCTCGGCTAGTGTTCCTCCTAGTGGAGCTCCTATAGCTACACCTACTATGTTGAAGACTTGTTGGAGGCCTATTGCTGTACCTCTTGCTCTTGATGGTGCTTGACTGATCATTATTGTGCTACTTAGCATTAAGCCTGCTAGACCGACTCCAAATACTGCTAATCCCGCAATCACCGTTAAAGCTGTAATATTTATAGTTGGCAAGATAAAAGCTATGGCTCCTAATAGTGAAGAATAGAGAACTACAGGGATAACCCCTACTCTGTCCACCACTACTCCGTTTACTATGAAGAATACTGTTGCTACAAGACTTGAAAGCCCGACTCCAACTCCCATTACTAGCCTTGCCTCCCTCTCTCCCAGTATACCGGCACCTACAAGACTAGTTGCTATACCGCCTACTATGATCCCCAAGGCTACATAAAGGAACATTATCACTACAAGACCTCCCATAACAGTAGAACCTACCTCTCTAAGTCCACTAACTACTCCCCTTAAACCCCTCCATGCTTTCTCTTCAAGTTCTGGAGATAGTGTTGATGCTAGTACACCTGCAACGAATTGTATCAAAGCTATCAAGGCAAAAGATATTCTATAACCTAAAAACGCTGTAGCTACTCCAGCTGATGCCGAGCCTATAGCTATAGAGAGAGATATAGGAGCTAGCATAGCTCCAAGGCCAGCTCCAACTTTGGCCTCACTAACCTCTCTAGCTCTGGCAATGAGAGCTGGAAAGACAAGGCTACCGCCAATAGCGTGGAAAACCCTAACTACTGCTAATTGAACCCAACTCGTTACTACAGCGTATAGTAGCATAGAGGCTGAATCTAGGAGAAGACCTGTAACAAGCATCTTTCTACGCCCAAGTCTATCCACAAGCAAGCCAGCGATAATACTAAAGGGTATAGCAGCCATGCTATACAAGCCAACTACTAAACCTGCTTGAGCCTCTGTAGCTCCAAGGCTTTGAGCATAGAGAGCTATAATAGGGATTAGGAATGAAGTGTCTAAAATACCTGCAAACCCAGCGAAAGCCATAACAGTTAATTCAAGCCTAGACTTGTATACCATAAAGTAGGCACCCTAGACCTCTATTTACCCCGACAAATTATAAGTCCTCTATTATTCTCCTAAAAACGATATAATATACAAATCAATGCATTCTTATCAACCTTCTCAAATAATCTATAGCTATTCCTTTAAAGTTATTACATACCCCGTTTTTAGAGAGATAAGCAACAACACTATTTCCCATTTGATAACCGAAGTTTCCTATGGGATTATATATGCAGAGATAATGTATAGTCTTCACACTTCTTATCTATACTTTCTTTACCTTTCTTTACATCATGTATACAGGATTCCTGTTCCTAACATATGGGATTAAGTATATTAAGTTACATAAGTAATTTACGATCATTTTATTATCAATAGGATCTAAGCTAGAGAGGTAGTTAATTATACAATCTAGAAGCATCAAATCATACTTTAAATATTAGGCAGAGACAGTCTTTGCTAAACATATTTAATTCTTAGTTAAAGAAACCTTAGATTGACTATGTTAAGGGTCAAGGACTGGAACAGAAGGCTATTTAGCTCTATTGTATAGCTTCTCTGCGAAAAACATCGTATAATGTACGCTCTTGTAGTAGGGAAGAGGGAGTTCGCATAGACGTTATTAGCCTTGGCTCCAAGGAGGAGTTTAGAAGAAGATTAGAAGCATTTGTTATTACGTCCTCGTAGACCCAAGTTATATAGACTACATTATCATGAATCTCGCTGAAATAGTTTAATACATTAATGAATGAAGAACAACATTAGAGTTTAAACTTACTACTAAGTAGATGTACCAAGTTAGCCTTGGGAATTCTGCATAGTTGAGTCTGAAGAATATTCTTGTCGTTAGTAATGGATATGTTGTAGATTTAGAAGGGAATTCATCAATGTCCATGGAAACACCTTGGCTACATACCTTCAAAACAAGTGTTTACCAGGATTCAATTTGTATAGGAAATTCTCATTAAAGCCTTTTACTCAAAAGCTATATTTAGAGACATATTAGTAATATAGGGATACTAATGATGAATGACTTATATATAAGGATCCCCAATGAACTAAACACTCGTCAAAGGCATATGATTACAGAGATACTCTTGGACGGATTTAGAGATAAATTCATGAAGATTTTCGGTGATGAAACAACTGTATTTAGGCTTTTACCCAAGAGTCTTAACCCGCAAAGGCTTATGATAGCCCATATTAAAGGCAGTGCTATTGAGGACAATATAGTAGGTGTTGCTGGTTTATCATTTGGAAATAACTCTTGGTTAAGGATAGACTTAAAGAACATTATTAG
>WAML01000195.1 GCA_015522345.1 Desulfurococcales archaeon | reverse complement strand
GTTTATATCTTGGTGAGAGAATGAGTATAGTATATAACTTTGAAGGTAAGATAATTAAGTTCTCTGGAAACCGCTACATTATATACCCACCAAGAGAGTACCAAGAAAAGCTAAAGAAACATCATGGAAGGAAGGTGAAAGTCATAGTAATCATAGAGCCAGAGTAGTTTCCAAAATATCACTAAGTTTTCGTAATACTCAAAACACCTATAACACCATTAATATTTGAATAGCCCATCTATGATACCAGTGTTCATAGGCGATATACTATCGGTTACAATGCTTGTAGTAATTATATCAATTATTGTAGTTAGAGCCAAGGGTATTGGAGGACTAGTGGGCTATACTTTATTCCTTTCATCACATATTATAAGGATACTCTCTATGGCTTTGTTTTCACTAGAGCTTTTCTTTATAGCTGAATTACTCAGGCCAATAGGGCTGTTAGCGGTATTGATGGAGATGATAGCTATTGAGGAGTAACGATAGCTTCTTTGGAAAAAAGAGTATGAGGTATAAGAGTAGGTATAGGAGTCAAGCAGGGATTTTATATGATATACTGAAGACTCTATATGAAGAAGAATACGCCTCGCCTACAAGGCTAATGTATGGTGCACGACTGCCCTATGATAGACTGAAATCTCTACTTTCTCAATTAGAAGAAAACGGCTTGATAGAAAAATTTTCTGAAGGAGACAGAATATACTATAGATTGACTAGGAAAGGCTATGAAGCACTAGAAGAACTAAAACGAGTAAAAAAGCTTCTTGATGGAATAGGTATACGATTTTAATAATTTAATAATTAAGTTTAATAAATGTAATAGTATTAGAAAACTATATCTAGGATGATGAACTGATGGGCCGTCCTCGCGCTTACTCGTAGAGGGGATGACGATGACGAGGGACAGCTGACTCTTTAGTCATGTTTGCTTACACTAATCTAAACACTAATCTAATTTAAGTTTTCTTGAAATTATATATGTTAGGGAGTGTATGAATGGATTTTATAGTATTAATTATATTGACTGCAACGTTGGGTGCTGGAGCTCCCTTTGTTTTCCTCTACTATAGATATAGGAAGATATATTTTATTGAAGTACTACTTGGTCTTGCACTTCTCTTTTTAACTATAGTTGTTCAACCAATTATACAACTAGTACCCATTATAGTGTATAGTGGGAAAGAACAAGCTCTTCAAGCTCTTGGCGTACTCCTACCGCTATATCTAGCGCTGGTATCTGGTTTTTTCCAAGAAGGAGTAAAGACGTTAGCTAGTAAGACAGAGTTTGTGAATAATGGTTTTTGGCTTGGATACGGGTTTGGATTTGGAGAAGTATTGTTAGTTGTATTAACTCAAGCACTATATTCGAGTAGTATAACTAATTATCCATTACCCACACTAATAGCTCCAGGATATGAGAGGTTGCTAGTAACCGTATATCACATGTTTTCTGCAAACACATTATATATAGCAATTAAGATGAGGAAGAAGTCTTTAGATATAGTTGTAGTATACCTGCTATTGTCCACTATACATACATTAATGAATTTCATCGCAATAGAATACACTCTAATTCAAGGAACTATGTTTGCTATAGAAGAAATGTATAGACTCTATGCGTTACTCACAGTTTTTGTAGCATTCACGATCTTGTTTAGAATAGTGTATAGTGGAGTCTTTGTAAGAAGAAGTATATAAAAATATAAATATAAAATAGAGGAAAAAGGAGTTGTTTAGTCTTCGAAATGAATAGCTCTAGTAGGACATACTGAAGTACATAGTCCACATCCGTAGCATTTAGTGACATCAACTACTGCTATACGTTTCTTACCAGTCTCTGGAGGAGCGGCTACTACATGTACTGCATCATAGTCACATACTTGTTCACATAAACCACATCCTATACACAACTTAGTGTCTACAACTGGTGGTAAAGCCCATGTTCTCCTAGGTTTGTCGCTTATGTACTTTAGTGCTAGACCCTTTACATCTTCTATACTATCGTATCCATGTGTCTTCAGCCACCTTTCTATCTCATTCAGTATCTTCTTGAAGACTCCAAAGCCCTCTATTAACGCAGCCGTACATATTTGTACAGCACTTGCACCAGCCATAAAGTACTCTATAACGTCTTCTCCTCTACTTATACCACCTACACCTATTATCGGTAATTTCGTGTGTTTAGCAGCCATAGCAACTACTGCTAGAGCCAGAGGCTTTAGTGCTGGACCACTCATCCACCCATATCCCCATGGTCCACCAACTATGGGTTTTCCTGTCTCAATATCTATGTGAAGTGCTGGACCAATGGTATTAGTAGCTACTATACCATCTACACCAACTTTCTCTAGTTCTTTAACAAGCTCAGGTATGTTTGGTGTAAATGGAGATAGTTTAGCGAATATTGGTATATCGACTACTTCACGTAAAGCCTTAGCTGCTTCAACTACAGGTCTCCAGTCTTGTCCTATATAGTGTGTAGAGAACTCTATTGCGTCAGCTCCAGCCTTCTGTACCTTAGGACCGAGTAACTGAAGTTCATGAGGCTTATAGCCTATACTAACAATAAATGGTACTCCATGCTTACTAGCATACTCCTTTACTATAGGATACTCGCGCTCTAGATAGTGTTCAGCAGGTATATCGCTCCAGAGCTCAGCATTCAATAATGCATAGAAAGCTCTTAGGTTCCCAAGATTAGGCTTCGGCTCGATCCTTATATCTCCGGGTCCTAGAGTCTTCAGTAAATAACCTCTCATAATCCCTCTATCGACAGTAGCCATGCTTGGCCTAGGGACAATAGCTGGTACAACACTAATTGTTTTAGCAACGACTCCTCCTACGCCAGCATCTATTAACTTAATCATCATATCAGCGTCTCTAGATACGGGGCACGCTGCATTCATTAATGGATTCTTAAACTTTAGTCCAGCGAAGGATACCTCTAGATTGACCATTTTCTATACACCTCATCGAGAACTACTGTACTACACTATATTCTTTCAAGCCTTATGGTTTATAACCTTAATTTATTGAATATACATAAAATACTAATAGCCAACGTAATGAACGATATAACACTACACATTCTAGATAAAGAGGAAATATGAAAAAAGAGTTGTATTTTATTAGAGTTATTTCCTAGATGGTTTCATTTCATAAATCCATTTAGGCCTAACTAATTCTAGTACATCTAGTTGATACTCGCCTTTAGATATTAGTCTATCCCAGAGTTTCTCAACAACTTTATGTACATACTCTTTTGCCTTCTCAACATCTAGTGTAAGGATCTTTTTATCCTTCATTATAATTCTTCCATTAACTATTACTGTATCCACGTCCCTACCATTAAATGTATTCACTATATGCCCGTAGACAGTCTCAGCATTAACTGGTGTAGGAGGTAGCTCAGGCTTAATAATTATTACATCGGCTTTCTTGCCGGGCTCTAGACTACCCAGTATATTGTCTACATGGAACATTTTAGCTACATTAACTGTAGCCATTTCAACTACTTCTAATGGAGTAAGTATTCGTGGATCTAGGTTCCAGACTTTATGGATTAAGTAAGTTGTCCTCATATTCTCGAATACATCAAATATATATCCATCATTTCCTATACCTACGTTTATACCCATCTTCATCATCTTAGGAACTTTGGGAACGCCTACAGCGTTTAACATATTACTCATAGCATTGTGTGCTACATGGGCGCCTGTCCTTTTAATGATTTCTAGCTCGTCATCAGTAGCTTGTACTACATGTACTAGAATAACGTCTGGACCAAGAAAACCTATTTTCTCCATACGCTCAATAGGTCTAACACCATATCTCTCTATATTATGGAATACATCTACAAGCCCTTCTTCTGCATGTATTGAGAGAAGAGCATTGTATTTCTTAGCAATATCCTTGGCCATTATAAACAAGTCATCGGATACAGTAAAGCTGGCGTGAAGGTATATGGCACCTTTTACGAGTTTAGAGGGATCGCTATTATTCTTTTTAATAAATCTCTCATTCTCTCTAACACCTCTAATACCTTCTTCTAAACTCCTTCTCTGAGTTGCTTCAAAGGATAGTATACCCCTAATCCCTACCTCATTAACAGCTTTCTCCATATGATCTAGAACTCCCTCAATAGCGTTGGGACTACTAATGTTGTCAAAGAACATTGTTGTACCTGTTCTAGCAAAGTCTATTGAACCTATTAATGCAGCTGCATAGGCATCTTCATAAGTTAGTAGAACATCTAGTGCCCACCAAATCCTCTGAAGATTCTGCATAAAGTCTGTTGGTGGATGTATTTTCGCAAACCAAGGACTAGCACGTAGTAGTGCGCCATAGAAGTGTGTATGAGCACATAAGAACCCAGGCATTACAACTCCATGTTCAGCATCAATAACTTCTTCTGCAACATACTTCGACCCAGGATCGCCTTTACCAACTTCTACAATCCTATCTTCATCAATAACTACATAGCCTTCTTCAAACACTCTTCTCTTATTGTCCATAGTCACTACAAGACCGTTCTTAATTAGAATAGATACTTTTTCAGCCAATTAACATCACCTACTAAAACCTAAGTCTATACTATAGTTATAGATAGATTGAGATTTATATGAATTTACAGATACTGATCATAGTACCTCAGTTTTAGTGAAACCAGGAACAAGGAGATACATATTGAGATACACCATATCACTAGGAAACAGAGTTCTAGAAATTAGGGATCTACAAGAACTAATAGGTCTCCTAGAAAGAGAATATAGCATAGACGTAGACGTAGACAAGTATTATGATAGAATAATATTCGAAATAAATCTGCCAATAAACATATTAAACTACGTCTTAGTAGTCTCTAGACTCAATTACGCTCATGGATATCCTATAGAATTTACAAACGGTGTAAGTCTTGAAGATGCTTACAAATTGTATAGATCGGGTATTAAAAGGGCCCCATGGTTTATAGCTCAATCAATATTGACTACGATGCCTAAGACTATAGATGAACTCTACGAACTATTATATGAAGTAAACGATTTTATAGAGTACAAAAGTATCAGTAAACTAAAGCCTATATACACTTGGGATGAAATAGAAGAACTTGAACGCTATTTTCCTGGAACCAAGAATTTATTCATTAATTTATTGAAGGATATAGATAGAGAATCCATAGACCTTCTAGTTACTGTAATAGATAAATGCTATAACAACTTCTATGAAAAATACTGGAGAAAATATGCCGAGAAGAGACTAGAGAATATAGCTAGTACCGCCAAGAAAATACTCTATATTACAAAACCTCTTGAAGTACTAGAGAAACTAGTCAATAAAAAACCTTGTGAAAGAATTACTGGAGTACCAGTAGATGTATTTAGAGACGGAGGCGGCATATATAATGGAAAACCAGATAAAGTAGTCTTAACTTCAAGTATAAAGTCTCTACCATCACTACACTTAGCTATAGTTCACGAATATGGACACCTACTAGTACATGGATGGGAGAAAAAAGTAGTTGAAGAAATATTTGATTTCGCTCATAAAATAGGTATAGAACCTAGTATAAAGATACCTTTTACACTAGAAGAAATATTCATGGCCCTACTACAAAGACTAGCTGACGAAGAAATAATTAAACGAAAAAGGATAACACATGGACTAATGAATACGTTTGTATTTAACGAAGCATATAATTTATATAAGAAGAT
>WAML01000194.1 GCA_015522345.1 Desulfurococcales archaeon | reverse complement strand
CTCTATTACAATGAAGTTTCTAAATAATGTATTCCTAGGACTTCTGGATATTCTAGAGAATTCTGAACCAGAAGTAGTAGAAGAACTTTTGAAAGAATATTATGTAGAGCCGCCGCTTTATGGCATTATAGTAGATGATTTAAAGAAGTTAAAGGAAGTATTTAGCGATTAACAATATAATTAAATTACTACAACAGATAACGGCTTAGATATTTATAGTAATATGTAGTGGTTATCTATGAAAAGATCAGTACACGTATTTATAGGTGCTTCACTAGGTTTAGCCTCTTCTATTGATACACCATTACTAACACTGTATTTAATAGTATTAGGCTGGCTAGGAGGATATGTCCCAGATCTAGATCTTAGGCATGGGCATAGAAAGTTTCTCCACAATATATGGGTTTTAGGAGCTACTATAGCCGTGGGATCAATTATTATAGGTTTAATCTATAGGAAATACCCTCTTACACCATATAGTGAAGAAGTATTTTTACTTAAAACAATGATAGTATTTGGGGGTTCTTGGCTACTACATATATTATGTGATTCACTAACTATTAAAGGAGTCTACATACTCTATCCAATATCTAACCATAGATTCAGGGTAGCATCATTTAAATCCAATGGTATAGCAGTAAATATTATTGGGATTTTAATTGGAGCTTTATTCATACTATATTGGATTAATGAAGTACTAGGTAACAATATACTTCCGTTATAGTAGAGAGAACTATAAAAACAATAATAGTATTCTTACTTAAACGATTTCTTTATAATTACTACCAATACTATTGCTAATACTATAATGCTTGCAATCCCTGCAGTCAAGTATATCATTATTTGTTCTCTTTCTTCTTTCAACCTCTTTAGCTGAGTAGTCAAGTTCCTGATTTCTTCTTCTAATTCTGCCCTAGTAGAATTTATATTACCTATGTAGAGCTTTAGACTATCTATTTCATCCATAAGATTTCTAATACTAGCATTTAGATCGCGTGCTGTAGCATTTAATTCTACTACCTTATCTCTTAACTTATCTACTTCAACAATATAATCCAGTATACTATAGGGTACTGCTCTAGACAGCATAGTTAGTTCTTCAATAACGGCTAATGATGGCAGTATAGTAGATCTACTATAGGTTCTGGGATAAACAAGTTTATATCCATAATAGATCGCGGGTAAGCCATTTATAGAGACTTTCAATGGTACATAAAGAACATAGTTTTTGTTATTAACGCTAATTACTTGGTATGTAATATTATTCCTACTTAGCTCACCAACAACTTTTTCCCTATACTCCATGATACCGGGGGCAATGATTTCTGCATTAATAGTAATTTCTTTAACAGAGTATGTGTAGGTGTAGGGAGATATTACTTCTATGATAGCTCCTTTAGGATACTTCATGTATATTATATCTAAAATTCTTGCAAAACTCTCATACACAAGTTTCTCTATATCTTCAAAAACGCTTCTACTAACATATTTTCTGAGTACTTGTATTTCTGAAAAGAATGGGTAGTTTATGAAAGCAATAGTTTTTACAGCTCTCTTAAACACATACTTAACTACATCTTCGTAACTGTTCATAGTGTAGTTCAGCAACCATTTAATTGCCTCAGTATTTTCCGAAATAATAGCTAGTTCGTCTGGCTCCAATACAAAGCTAAGTACTAGGGTATTTCTATAGTCTTCATAGTATTTGGAAAGTCCTTCGCCGTAGGCATAGGAACCCGGCGTTACAAGAAGTACTTCATTACCTCCTAGCTCGAATAACTTGAATACTATTCTGAAAACTCCATTAACGCGGGCTGTTTCACTAGATACATTCAATTCTATAGGACGGGTCTCTAGCGCCTCTGTAAAGTTTTCTTTAACATAACCCTCTATATCGATTACATAATTATCTCCTTCCTTGTAAACTTTCAAATACGCGCCAATGAGATCCCAGTAGGTTCTCTCGCCAAGTTTTATTTTGAAAACTGTTGGTGGAATTGATTTTTTATCGTATAAATAGTAGGGATTAATAGTTCTTGTATGGTTAATGGGGCTCACACTATCTACGTATACAAAAGTTGTTTCACTAGAACCCCATAATTCATTAATTATCTCTTGATCTACTAATTCTACGGGATCGATTAATGATTTATTCCAATAAAGTACTCTATGCTCCAAAGGAACTCCTTCGCTTAAACTATAGTTACCGCCACTCAATATCATGAGCTGGTAAAACAACTGTGTATATATTGGCTGAGGATAAAGTTTTACAACACTAGAGCCAGTAATTACTGTATTATTCTCTATGTAATTTAGAGCCTTTGAATAATCGAATCCTGGTGCATATACTATAAAGATCTTGCTATATACTGCATTGGCTGTATACGAAGACACTAACTGCAACAAGAGCATAGATAGTACAATAATTATTACAATGTATCTACAGTTCACGGCATACACCCATTCTTTATTAACTAGCCTATAGTGTATTTTAGGTGTAGAAAAATAAGATTTTCCTAAGAAACATCATGTACTCAGACACTTATTCCTAGGCGAGCCAGTTCCTTAAAATTCTTTGAATAGCTCTTGTATACTTATACTAATTAGCTCCTCTAACCCTATTTTACCCTCTTAACCAGCTCTATTATACTTTATAATAATACTAGTTGCGGTAAATATAATGGATATAGTACTAGGTTTTTCAGCAATCTCTATTTAAAGAATCATATCTAGTTATTAACGACAAATTAACTTCTTTTTAAATCAATTTCCCTATACTCCCTACTACATTAGACTTGTAAGGCTTAAACATAGTGAGTCTTTGAAGAACTCTCATTAATTATCATCGAATACACTCTCTTCTCAACATTGTACGCTATATTTACTAGGAGAAAGTATATCTTAGAGACGATAATTTGTTGGAGACATACTAGAGCCGCATGAGAGTTCGCTCTCATACTCTTAAAGAGACTTAAAGAGAATATGTGGAGAAAATACTTAAGACTCTAGTCAACCACTTCAAATACTATAGGCCAACAAGAGTCTCTAACGCCAATGTAAGTCTAAGCAGGGAATTAGCTAGAGATGTAGAAAAAGCATATAGTTGGCCACGGAGTATATGTAAAAGCTATATTGTCCAAGAAAGCTGATGCAAGTATTAGAAGCTATTCTGAGGTTAATGTATTATAACGAGTGATACAGTAATAATTAGTTTGACTAAAAGAGTATATGATCTAGTGGTAAGGATCATAAGGGATATAAACCCTAAAACGACTATCTCAGCTATATCCCTGATCTAGTAATATAATAAATTATTACTATCAGAGATTTTATTGATATAATCTAGAACAATTAAGTTTTTAGTAGCAAAGGTATTAGGAACTTCTTTGCCAGTATAGCGATGACAATTACTGTAGCTACTGTACTGGCTATTATAGCTATTTCCCTAGGGGGTATCGGTGGTGGTTGAATACCTGGGGCCATGGTTCCTGTAGTTGGTGTTACTGTTTTTGTTGGCTGTATAGTTTGTTGTGTTCGGGTAATTGTTCGGTTTTTAGTTAACTCAATCGTAGTCGTGTTTACAAGCCTGATCACAGATATGTAAACATTACTTGTTTTAATGATCCTAGACGTTACTATTCCTTCTTCAGCTTCAGCTTTTACTATACTATCTCCATATACTATGAAGAGGTTTGTTCCTCCATTCAATATCTTTACTCTATCTCCTTCTTCTCTAAACTCTAGTTCTTTTAATGAGTACAGCTTTCCTAGAGATGTATCATAGGTCCATGGCTTATGTAGATCGCTTGACCCTATGAGGAGACTTAAATGCCCTATAACAGCTTGTTCAATAATCACGTTTATATCTATTATACCGACGGTTAAATTAGGGTGTAGAGGTTCATAGGTTACGTTCACAGCAGTAACTTCTTCATTTACTTCTACTTCGGGAGGTATTATCTTGTACTGTGTTGAACCAACAATAACTTTCAAGGGCTCATCAACATTCCATGCCCTAACTATAATCCTTAACAGACCAGGCTCTACTTCTTCAGCTCTTATAGTTGCATATGGTATCTTGATGTTAGCCGGGTTGGGTAGGTTCATGTCCTCTATTTCACTAATTACCTTCAAGAGCATTTCAGCAGTTGCAGCAACGTTTTCAGAACTCCATTCGGGAATGGCACCAGTTCTATAGGCTTCTCTTAAGAACTCATTAAATAGATATTCGTAGTCACTAATTATGCTCAATGTATGTAGGGATTCCTCATTTCCTATAGACAGTGCTTCAACCCTCTTCTCTTCAAGCAACCACCATAGATCCTCTCCTAACATACCTATGGTAGCTAACAGGTCTAGGTCTAGAACTCCTCTTCTAAGCTCGGCGACCATGTTCTTAATAGAATCTTTAAGAGCACCTACACTACTCCACGAGTCTTTGAAACTATATGCTTTAAATACACACTCGCTACCCAAGTTCCTCCATTCTATATCTTGAATCAATGGTACTTTAAGGCCCATGTCTCCTGCATGGACTCCTAAATTCTTGATCTCCTCTATTAAGCCTTCTTCATATCCATAAGTGCTTTTATCAAGCGGATTATCAGCCTTTATTGTCCTGTATTTGCCGAATAACTTGACTATAGATCCTATGTCTGAAACCATTCCCGCTAAACTAGTGTTTGTTGGGAATAAGAGGTTATAGGCAAAATGTGCTGAAGCAAGGTTGGTTGCCAGTAACCCCGCTACTCCTATGCTTAAAGCTACTACTACGGCTCTAACCCCAATACGCGTCATAGGCTTGCCCACTCTAGCCATGAAGCCCAAGATCCCCCTCTTCTTGATTAATGAAGCTGCTTCACCAAACTTCTTCGCCTGTATGTATTCAAGAAAGACATCGTTGTCGGCAGTCTTTCCAAAAAGCTTCTTAAAAGCTGCCACCGACTTTACGCTGGAGACATAGTCCATTAGACCTCCAAAGCCTCTTAAGAAGTTTGCTAGAAAGCTTATACTTGATGTAAGTAGTTCAAGGATTTTCGCTGTTCCAAGGACTGATGCCTCAGAGACATAAGCTGCCTTCATAGCATCAAATATAGTTCCACGAGCCTTACCACTCCAAACTTGTTTATGATAGTATAGGAATACCAGGTCTATGGGATACCTAGCTATTGTGAAGAGAGTCCATGTAGAGAGCTGGCTAACGGCTTGAAATACTACTTCAAAGATACAGTCTGTTTCAGCAGAGTTTATGAGCACCGATAACGCGAATCTATTGAATTTAAAGAAGTTAGCTATAGAGTACCCTACATCGACTCCTTTATATCCTGCGGGAACGATCCAGTTCTTAACCTTTGAGTTAGTTATTCCAAGGTTTAAGCCCATGCCAACCATTGTGAAAGCTCCTATTTTAGCAGAGTTCAAGATTATCTGGAGTGAGGGAAAGACTCTTGACACAGACCTAACTATAACGCTTTTCTGTCCTCCAAGAAGCTCTCCAGTCTTTCCAACGAGCTTCGACATTGTATTTCCAAGTGGAAAGAGCTTATTAGCTACAAGATAATCCTTTACTGAGAGAGACATTAGGAGGGCTGTTAATTTAGCAAGAATCCTTACTTGCCTCGTTATATGTGTCTTTAGATTATAGATGAATGCTAGAGCTAGTATTTCCCTGTAAAGCCTATTCCATGGATCAGCAGGGTTTAGGAGAAACTTCTCTGTGTCATAGGAAGGCAGTGTTTTTCCTAAGAATAACTCCTCTATATCTTTCTCAATTATATCGGCGACTCCTAGAGATACATTAACCTTAGCCATTTCGAGAGCATACTTTCTATAAATTGCTGGATCTCTCTCGCCGCTGGCAAGGTAGTCTAGTAAGCCACTAAGTATCCTAGCAACCTGGTAGACATACGAACATGGTTCAGGAGGAGGTACTTCAAAGAGGTGGTAAGTAAAGCCAGTCATAGTGTCGAATCCATAGTTACAAATAGGCTCTCCTATTCCTGCTAGGATATCTATTGTCCTTGATAGTAATCGGGTTATTATGGATAGCTTCTCAGCAGGTAATGCAGCTACTTTCTCTAGTCCTTCTACCAAGTATGCTAGGTCAAGGTTTGTTATACTCCACTCTCTTACATCCTTTATAAGCTTGAGTGCTCTGAAGACCGGCGCTATAGGCATGTAGTAGTCGAGAACTACTGATTCATCAGCTACAGTCACGCTAATTTCCTTCGTCTTAAAAACTAATGGCTTATCCTCCCATCCATTCACCTTAACCTCAAGATATACTATGTAGTTACCCGGCTGAAGCGTGATAGCGTATGAAGTACCATTGACTTTTAACTTCATAGATTGACTTGGATTAGTAGCATTTACAGCTATGATATAGGTCTCGGCTTCTAATCCAAGTTCTCTGCCTAAGTTGTCCTCTATAGATTCAATATAATTTGATACAAAAGGCATCATTTCAAGTGGTACTTCCTCTAGATTGGGGTCAAGAAGCGCGGGATGGTATTCTGTATCTGTAACTCTAAATCCTAGCCACATAGTGCTTCCAACTTTATTTCCAGCCTCAAAGTCTATGGCTGCAACTGTTCCCGTTATACCCATTCCAACCTTGACATTGAGGGCGGTGTAGGTGCTCAAGCTTTCTCCAGGTACTGTAAAGTTTACAGTAAACGTAATGATAGGTGTTCCCGTGGAATTACAGAGCATAGCATTTAATGTATCCCACCCACCCATAATATCTGCAAGTTCATCTAGGCTCGGAGCCTCGAGATCAAATGAAGCAACTCCATCTTCACTAAATCCTACATTAAATTCCCTGATAGTCCTTAAACCATACATTAAAGAGACTCTTAGAGTCTTTCCACTTAACGGCTCTCCATCCTTCATAGCCTCAACTATATACCGAATCCTTCCCCCTGGGAGAGTCTCGGCGAGTATGGGCTCTGCATTAATATACGTTGTATCTGGTGTAATGGCCTTAAACTCTATATTCTGTGATGGTATGAAGCTCAGGAATCTATGGAATACAAATATATTGTTTTCAGGAATATGCGGGTGATCCGATCCAAGGAGTATGTATCGGAAATTGTTAGTAAACTCTGATTCTATTTCAAGGTAGCTACAGCTAACTTCACATTCTTTACATATAGGTTCACATACAGTTTTATTCTCTTCTTCATCGTAGTAGCAATGTTCTCCCTTACATTCTGTATATTTATAGTCAACACCTTTCCTCTTAGGTTCTTGGAATGTTTTAAACCCACTGGTTCGTGAATCGCTGGAGGTAAGAGTGGGGCTTAGGTCAAGTGTTGAAGCCAGTATATAGTTGGGTTTACCAGTGCCGTTATAGTCAAGTACTGTCCTAAAGCTATAGTCTAATCCAGAGTTGTATAGTATTGGGAACAGGTATAGAGGTATTCCTTCAACTCTATATATAGTGAAACCCTCTATCTGAGACTTCATTGTATAATCTCTAGTATAATGTGCATTGACTAAGTGAGATGGCCTGCAAACATCTAAACACCCTACTTCGAATGCGCCAGCTATGAATTCATGCCCTGATGTTTCTGCAGAATATATTGCGTAGCCTATGAAGTCTGTGCCGCTAAATACCTTCTTAAAACCTTTGGGCCTCGACCTCTCTACTTCGCCTTCTCTCGTCATATAAGCTACTATGAGGGGCGATGGTATGGGGAGAGCTCCGCCCCCAACAAGTCTTGCTACTGCAGTTATTTTAGAAGAAGTCCTCTCCTCCTCAATAACAACATTATTTAATTTATATTCTCTATAGAGAGAACTACTATAATAGTATGTTACTTTAAGGTATACTTCGCCATAGACTCCATAGCCTACTATCTTTACAGAGCCTTGGACATACATATTGTGGGTATAATGGTACTCATACTCCCCATATGATTCCTTGCTTAGTGTTACCGATAGTGGATCGGATATCCAGTTTACATCATAGCTTGGGAACTCTGCTATACCCCATGAGGTGTACGCGTTCTTGGTGTAAAGAGCTGCATACTGAGGCCTATCATAATAGCCAGGTAGATTCAAACCTAGTTTCTCAGCAAGTGCTTCGACCTGCTCCCTTAGCTGGAGAGGAGCGTAGCTCCATATTATTGGCTGATTTGTTTCAAGGAACTTCCAGTATTCTTCACCTACTTCGAATCTATAGTTTAGAGTCGTGAGTATTCGTCCTGTAAGGGTCTTTATCCTTATTCTAAGGTTGAAAGAGCCTTGGTAAGCTGAGGGGTTTATACCAACTATAACTATATTGTTTTCTAAGTAGCTAATTGGATCGTTTAGGTCTATGAAGGACAAGTAGTGTGTTGTAGGATAGAGTGGGAGTGGAGCAGGGAACTCTGTACTATAGTCCCAGAAACTGTAGGTAGGTGAACACAAGTACTTGTCTTCAAGGCCGTCAATAAGCATCTCCGATGGAAGTACATGGCTCATCTTAATAGGATATAGTACGCCTACATCTGGGTTATCTACTTCCCATTCAATTACTAGCTTAGAATACTCAGCTATTATCGAGGGATCTATACCTACTTCTCCAGCAATTTCTAGTAGATTTCTATAGAGTTTGCGGTAGTTTTCTTCGATACCTGGTATTGACGGATTAACTATGCTCTTTGATCCAGAGGTCGTTGACACTCTATCCCTGTAGTAATGGGTGTAATATATTGTAAGTATATTAGGTGGGCCTGCGGCCTCATGCCTCTCTCTACGGTACCATAGAAACCCATATTCCTTGTAAGGTACGTATTCCTCCCAATACTGTATTTCACTATTTAATAGCTTCTCTATACTAAGTAGTTCAGAGAACTTAGTGGCTCCCGCTGCTGTTTCAAGTAGTAGTGTTGGAGCTAGGGCGAGTATATAGGATTCCCCTTTGGGAATAATTAGTTTCGTTGAATTAGGGATGTATAGTCTATCTCCTACGGGCAGGTAAGTATTATAGATCCACATATGGAGCTCTTCAATAGGCGATCTCGGTGTAACACCTTCTTCGAAGGAAGGGAGAATTATACGTCTATATCTAAAGGCTTCGAGGACAACGGGTGCATTTAAAACCTCTATAATTCTGCCTTTTCCTTGCGCTTTAGCTATTCCTGCTATATTTGAGAGAATAGGGTTGCTCACTATGAGTACCATTAGAGCTAGGACTGTAAGTAACTTGAGTGTTTTATACACAGTATTCACCTGAAAATGGCTTGACGCACTTTTTAATAAATTCCGGGTTTGAGGGAAAAACACAAACCAGTGATAAAATATTTAAACAAGTATTTCATGGGCTTATATAAACACTCCTATACATATGCGTTGTGTAAGGG
>WAML01000193.1 GCA_015522345.1 Desulfurococcales archaeon | reverse complement strand
GAAAAAGAACAGAGTATACGGTATAAAGTATTTAATTGCTGATGAAGTAGAATACGGTTTTAAAGAACTTGATCAAAGTACTATATATAAAATGGTTGAATCTGTTTCATCTTTATATACAAAAGTACCTGTAGGTAGTGAAATAAAGATAGTTAAACTAAAGATGGATAAAGCTAAGTTCGTTAGAAAATTAGAGAATGAACTAGTTAATATAAAGGCTGTTATCGAGAGAACTGAAGAACCCCATATAATCAAGAAGTTAGAGAGGAAAATGAGGCTTCTTGAACAACTCTATTATCGAGTCTTAAAGCGAGAGGATATAGAGAGGATTATTTTAGTAGTAAAACTCCGGGGTGAAGCAGCAAGTATAGAAGAACTTAGGCAATTCTTAGAAACACAAGCTAATTTTGTAAAGACTATGTTCAGGTTTTCTCTTGGAATAAACTTGCGTGATATAGGAGATAGTGATGTAAGGAAGTTGTTGAAGATGGAGCTTGGAGTAGTATCTGTTGATGAAAGTGATAAAGCTATTGTAATAGATTCTTCGAGACTAGCTACTATACAACCAATACCATATAATAAAACACCTTCATTCGAAGAAGTAGAAGGTGTTTACCTAGGATATGATATAGAGTCTGTCTGGCCTGTAGTATTGAGTAGGGAGCAGTTATTTAAACACATACTAATAGTCGGTCCTACTGGAAGAGGTAAAACGGTTACATTAGCTACTCTTATAGAAAATATTGTATCATTGAACATATGTAGTTACATAGGTATAGATTTCAAAGGAGACTTAATTAATCTATTAGACAAAACTTTAACTAATATAGTAAGACCTATTGATACGCCAATAAATTTGTTTATTAAACCACCCTATATATCGCATGTTGACTGGATTTTAATGGTTAATGAAGTTCTTAAGAAAACTCTTGGACTAGAATCTAAGAAAGCAACTAATGTCTTGAACGCTATTGTGAAAAAGCTTGAGAGAGAGAATAGTTCTTACTCTATTGAATTAGAAAGCATTCTACTAGACCCGGATCTCTCTATATTAGCTAATGTAATAGAAATTATTAGTGAAAAACCAAGATACAATAAACTATATAAGCTGATTACTGGGGAAAACACTGCCTTCGATCTCAGAGAACACGGTGTTGCTTTCCAAAACCTATATGGTAGTATGCTTGTATCAATAATAGCTAATATTGTTGCTAAAGGAGTTATTACTAATAGACTAGTTATAATAGATGAAGCATGGAGAATAGCGCGCATAAGATCACTATATACTCTAGTTAAAGAAGGTAGAAGCAAGAATGTTGGAGTAGTATTGGCTACACAGAATATAGAAGATGTTCCACCTGAGGTAATAGATAACATTAATACAGTTATAGCCTTTGGCTCATATAGTGATAGTTACTTGAATAAATTACGCGAGATTCTTGGGCTAAAGAAGGAGTTTATAGATAAAATGAAGAGACTAGGTATTGGAGAAGCAATATTACTTACTTCAAACGAGCCCCACCCCGTCTATGTTAGAGTAGAGCCTCCTTCTAAACTTAGGAGTAAGGAATTAAATGCTAGGAAACAATAGTTTAGATATAGAATTAGAGATGATGATAGGTGGGCTTAACAGATACATAGTGATGAATGCGGTCGTATCTGATCTTAGAGGAAACCTTTTAAACTAGTTTAGCTTTTTGGGAAGCTGGTGATATATCTATGGGTGGTAGGCAGAGAACAAGTTTATTCATGACGAAAGAGAAGAAATTAGGTGAACAAACTTCTTCAAAGAAGAAGAAAAAGAGATAAAGAATACTAGTTTAGATAGAGGGTTTTTGTCTAGGAAGAAGAAAATTATTGTAGGTTTACCTGATACTCTTCTAGTTAACGAACCTACGCTTAGAGAAAAAACAGTGAAATATAGTTATATTTTGAGGAGTTTAACCATATTTCGTGTTAATTCGGTTATTATATATAGAGACCCTATAACTAGTGCTCTAAACTCAGATAGAGAATTCCTAGTTGACTTCCACAAATATTATTTTACACCGCCCTATTTGAGGAAGAAACTTATTCCTTTAAAGAAAAATTTAAAGTATGTAGGTATAGTTCCTCCTTTGAGGCTAAATATTTTCGATGTATCTAGGACTCCTAGAGAAAATGAGTATCGTATAGGCTTGGTTGTTGATGAGAGAAGAGACTCTATATATGTGGATGCTGGCTCGAATAAGTTGTTTATTGTAGAGTGCCTAAAGGAATGTCCTAAGAAAGGCGAGTTAGTAGTCTTTAAAATAGTTAATGCTAGATCGTATAAGGGAGTTTATGATAGTAAATTTAATAATATTGTTTATACAGGCCCTACTCTATCTTTTGTAGATAATGTGATTGATTATGTGGACTCTATTAGGTCGATGGAATACTATGTATTAGCTACTAGTAAGTATGGAGAAGAAACTAGTATTGAAACACTAGTTAGTTTAAGCAATTCTTTGAAGAAAAGACCTGGTTTACTTATTTTATTTGGAGCCCCATATTATGGTTTATACGATATATTTAGGGCTTTAGGTAGAAGACTTGATGAAGCCGTCGATAAAGTTTTAAATACCTTACCACATCAAGGTACAAAGACAGTACGTACTGAAGAGGCTTTGCATGCAACTCTAGCATTAGTGAATATAATACTATGATGCATAGGATTTAATACTCTGTATACGTGTTAAACCAATACAGTCAGTCTAGGTGAAAAAGTATGGGTGCTAGAAAAAAGTCAGCGCCACGCCGTGGATCGCTGGGTGTTAGGCCTAGGAAGAGAGCTGCTCGTATAGTTCCACGTATACGTAGTTGGCCTGATGTGGTATCTGATACACCGTTATTGCTTGCTTTCCCAGCTTACAAAGCTGGTATGACCCATGCCATAGTCATCGATGATAGACCACATACACGTACTAGTGGGAAAGAAATTTTTGTACCAGTAACGGTAATGGAGGCTCCTCCACTCATAATCTTGGGTGTTAGAGGGTACAAGTACCATATATCTACTGGGTTAAGGAGTGTTGGTGAAGTCTGGAGAGACCCTATTAATGCTTTAGAGAACATAGTTGATAGGTTCAAGGATAATGTATTTATAAATAAGACTCCAGAAGAGATCATTACACAGTATTATAAGGGTTTAAGGAAGAAAATACCATCGATAGTTAAGGGAGATGAAAAAGCGAAGTATAAGTATAAATTCTTAGAAGGCAACTGGGAGTCTAAATTAGAGAAGCTATTATCCATGGAATTAGCGGATATAAGAGTAATTGCTTCAACAATACCTGTCATAAGTGGATTAGGGAAGAAGAAGCCAGAGATCATAGAGATAAAAATTGGTGGAGGACAAGAGTTTAGCGATAGACTAGAGTATGCCAAGAAAATACTTGGTTCCTTTGTTACAGTCGACCAAGTGTTTAGAGAAGGACAGTTCGTTGATGTAATAGGTGTTACTAAAGGCAAGGGATTCCAGGGAGTCGTTAAAAGGTTTGGCGTAAAAGAACTTCCACGCTGGCACAAGCATAGGAAGGGTAGTAGGAAAATAGGTTCAAGAAGCCCTGGATTCGGTACTATAAGCCCTGTTCCTCAAGCAGGTCAAATGGGGTACCATAGAAGGACTGAATACAATAAACGAATAATAAAGATTGGTGGAAACGGTATTGAAGTAACTCCTTCAGGGGGATTCTTAGGCTATGGTATAGTTAAGACATACTATGTGCTTCTACAGGGATCAGTTATAGGTCCTCGCAAGAGACTAATAATACTTCGCCACCCAATTAGACCGCCAGAATGGACTCCAGAATCAGCTCCTCAGATCGTCTACCTTAGTTTATCAAGTAAACAAGGTGTGTAATGAAATGGTTTGGGAAATACTTGTTCCTCTAAAGATAGAGAAAG
Organism: Desulfurococcales archaeon; assembly: GCA_015522345.1. Classification (GTDB taxonomy): domain Archaea; phylum Thermoproteota; class Thermoprotei_A; order Sulfolobales; family Desulfurococcaceae; genus WAML01. The sequence continues at coordinate 4,171 of WAML01000193.1, read as the reverse complement.
TTACTACAAAACTATATAGTGTTGAAGGCGAGGCAGTTAAGGATATTGTATTGCCAGAGATATTCTCTATACCAGTTAGAAAAGACTTGATTAGGAGAGCATTTCATTCAGCATTTACAGCTAGACTACAGCCTAAGGGTAGGGATCCATTAGCTGGTAAGAGAACTACTGCTAGAAGCTGGGGAGTAGGGCATGGACTAGCTAGAGTGCCTAGGCTACCTAATGGTCGTGCAGCATTTGTTGTATTTGCTCGCGGAGGGCACAGAGCTTTTCCACCTACTCCAGAGAAGAAACTCCATGAGGAAATTAATAAGAAGGAAATGGCTTATGCAATTGCTTCTGCATTAGCGGCTACAGCTAATAAGGAATTTGTTAAAGCTCGTGGACACGTATTTGATGCAGAAGCACTACCTATAGTTGTAGTTGATGATGTTGAAGAAAGTATTAAGAGAGCTAAAGACGCTAGAGAGTTCTTAGAGAAAATAGGTGTTTGGGCTGACGTAGAGAGAGCTCATAAGAGGATTAGGATTAGAGCCGGTAAAGGCAAAATGCGTGGTAGAAGATATGTTGAGCCAAAGAGTGTATTATTTGTTGTATCAAACCATAATAGTGGTTTTGCTAGATCAGTTAGAAACTTCCCTGGAGTAGACATAGCAACTCCTAATACCCTCAACATACTCCACCTAGCTCCAGGTGGAGTACCAGGTAGATTAACTGTTTTTACAGCTAGTGCACTAGAAGCTGTAGCTAGTAAGTACAAGGTGATTAGCCTATGAGTGACCCATACAAGATATTGATAAGGCCTCTGCATACTGAGAAAGCTATTAACTTGATCGAGAAGGAGAACACTATAACATTCATAGTTGATAGAAGAGCTACTAAAAATGATATAAAAAGAGCTGTAGAGATACTGTTTAACGTAAAAGTTGAGAAAGTGCGCACCCTCATAACTCCTCGCGGAGAAAAGAAAGCTTATGTAAAACTAAGGCCTGAGTACAAAGCATCTGAGATAGCTACTCACTTAGGGCTAATATAGTGTGAGGTGTACGGGTTATGGGTAAGAGATTACTCGTACAAAGAGCTGGTAGAGGATCACCTACTTTCCGTAACAGAGGTCATTTAAGAGTAGGTCCAGCACGCTATCCTCCACTACCTACTACAGAGACTATTAGAGGTAGAATAGTTGATTTACTCCACGATCCCGGGAGATGGGTTCCATTAGCAAAAATTGTGTTAGAGAATGGAGTTGAATTCCTTACACCAGCTGTTGAGGGAATGTATGTAGGGCAAATAATTACTCTGGGTCCTAACGCTGATATAAAGAACGGTAATATTCTCCCAATAAGCTCTATACCTGAAGGCACACAAATATGTAATATAGAGATAAGGCCGGGAGATGGAGGCAAATTAGTTAGGTCAAGTGGTACTTATGCAGTAATAGTTGGTAGAAGCGGTAATAAGACGCTAGTCCAGCTACCAAGTGGTAAAATAAAGGAAATACCAAATAATGCACGTGCAACAATAGGTGTAATAGCAGGCGGTGGAAGACCAGAAAAACCATTATTGAAAGCAGGCGCATCATATCATAAATGGAAAGTAAAAGCGCGTAAATGGCCTAGAGTCCGTGGAGTAGCTATGAATGCTGTAAGCCACCCGCACGGTGGTGGAAGCCACCAGAGTGTATCATTCCCATCTACTGTAGCGAGAACTGCTCCTCCAGGACAGAAAGTAGGCCATATAGCTGCTAGGAGAACGGGTAGAAGAAAAGGCTAGAGTCTTTTCCTACATTAACATAATCATTTAAACACTATTAATATATTTAATCTATGCAGATAATAAGATCTATTGTATGTCTTTTAATGAATTAATGCAATAGAGCCATGACTATTTACTCCATTCTCATGATCTAAATTAAACAATGTTTAATGTATAATAAAACAATCTTTTACATAAAGATGATAACACCAATACAAATCGAAGTAAAGACTTAAAAACAATAGTAATGTAATATTATCATGAAGTAAAGAAAGATGAGTCATGGGGTGCATGAATATGCCCAAGTGTCCAAAGTGTGGAGCTGAAGTAGACAAGCCCATAAAGACCTGGGTACTAGCACCAAAAGGCAGGAAAGGCGTTAAAATAGGTCTCTACAAGTGTCCAAACGGCCACTACTTCAGAGCCAAGGCCGAGTAACGCTAGTACTCAGTTTTAATTATTGAAAACCAATTAGTTTTTTAACTCTGTTAACAAACTTCTTAACTCTATGATACTTATACAATGGATAATGTACTATTGTTACTTCACTACTATGTTTTATAACTAATAGGACTTCATTATTTAAATTGTCTTTTCGAAGAAGTATTTCTTTTACACTAGGTAATTTTATTTTAAAACATGCTTCAGGAATTTTTCTTTGGATACGTATTCTCTTTATGAGTGAATCGATTTGTCTAGAGTACTTCTTTCTACGGCTAGCAACTTCTTCATATTCTTTACAAAATACTAGTGTTTTATTATCTAGATCTAATTCTATGGAGTAATACTCTCTTCCATGTCTAACGATATAGCCTCCATAGATACGAAGATCTTCTTCTATAACTTATCCCCTCCAACGGCTAAAACATGTTCTATTCAATAGCTATTCCTGAAACACAATATTAAACTAAATAAAGGTGTTTATATAGTAGTGTTTCCATGTGAGTGTAACACTATGGCCAGCAATGTATATGATGACCCTATAGTTAAGAAAGTATTTGAGATATATGGTTCGGTTATTGAGGAGTATAAGCCTATACGTAACCCGGATCTCATGATTGATTATTTGAGGGAAAAGTTTAAGCTATTGGTTAAACCAAGAATTGTATATATAACTCTAGCAGCTTTCTACAACAATAGACCAGTCCTCTTTGAAGGACCTCCAGGAACTGGTAAAACAGAGATTGGAGAAGCAATTCTAACTCTATGGGCTGGTAAATCAGCTTTTGTACTGCCCTGTAGTGAAAACTATGATGAGTATAGAGTTATAGGTGATTTTCACCCAATAATTGCTATGAGTAAAGGATTTAATGAAGAAAGCTTTATACCTAGGCCATTACTAGCAGCTTTGATAATGGATACTGGAGTCTTAATTGATGAAATTAGGAGGAGTAGTGAAGAATTCCAGAATATGTTATTAGATATTATTGATAAACGTAGGATAATAGTACCTGAATTAAAGAAAGTCTATAGACAGAGGGGTACAGGGTTCCAAATAATACTGACTAGTAACCCCGAAGATATAGCACAGAATGAATTGAGTGATGCATTTCTGAGGAGAGTTGTTAGAATAAAATTCAGTTATCCAAGTCTTGAAGAAGAAATAGAAATACTAAAGCTTAGGCTAGAAGATGACATAAACTATATACCATTAAATCTTGTTAAGAAAATGATCGAGGCTGTAAACAGTCTTCGTAAAACAACAATGTATAAGCCAGGTCCTTCAGATACAGTTTCTTGGGCAACACTAGCAGTTAAAATAGCTAAAGCAAAGAATGCGAAAAGAGTTGGCGTTAAAGAATTGATTGAATCAGGTGAAGCTGTATTAATAAAGAATTTAGAGGATGAAGATATTGTTAGAGAAACACTCTATAGGGTCTTTAAAGAATAAAGCAGAAGCTATAGCAATTGATATACTCAAGTTCCTTGAACTACAGGGGTACAGAATCCCTATATCTCAAGTTAAAGATTATAGTGAAGTACTAGAGACGTATATGGCTATTAAGTATAGTAGTGAAGTAAGTATTAATGAATTAATAGATCTTGCTGAATCAGTTTTAACAATGATTCCATGGAATAGAGGGTTAAGAGAGAAACTATATGATTATTTAAAAAACAAACGTGAATACAGTTATGGTAAAAAAGGATTGTTTGTAAGCGAGAAAATAGTTTCTCGAATAAAATTTGGTAAAACAAACTCTATAACACGTCTTCTCTCCGGTAAACTCAATAAAGAGGATCTTAAGACATACATACTTCTTAGAAAAACAGGTATTCTCTACCGTTCACACAAGGGTTTGATTAAAGCTAGGAAGTACGAAGATTATCAAAAAATAATTAGTAGAACTCGTAATGTAGAAGTGACAGCAGATGATATAGTGAAGTATATAAGGGAAATACCTTCAAATTACTGGAG
>WAML01000192.1 GCA_015522345.1 Desulfurococcales archaeon | reverse complement strand
ATTTTAATGCTTCTTCAATGCCCACTAGAACACTTTTTAGCCTACCTTTTGTTATCAATTTAAAAGTGTCTTCTTTAAGTGAGTGAAGACTCACATTTATATGTGATACACCGGCTTCGACTAATTTTTTAGCGTAGTATTTCAGTAGAGAACCATTAGTTACAATAGATACTTCTCCACCAGAATCAACTATGTTTTTAGTAATCAAGTGAATATCTGGTCTAACAAGTGGTTCTCCACCAGTCAATTTATAGTATTTTATACCAATACTAACTCCTACTTTAGCTACAAAACCCCAGTCTTCAGCACTCAATTCACTGGTGGTATCATAGTTTATTCCTTCTCTATGACAGAATATACAGTCATGATTGCATCTAAGAGTAACGCTTATACGGGCGTGAGTCATGGGTCTTTCATATCTGTCTATCAACACCATTATATCTATAGCACCGTCTAGAACTATAGTGTAAACTATTCGTATTATACGCATACTAGGCTAATTAATTTAACTTAGACAGAGCTGCAGAAAATACTTTTCCTAAAGACATATAATGATTCGTAAATACATTATATTGAGGATAAATATATTATAATGAAGATACCTTTATAAATATCTAACTCTTAAAACTATATACAAGATTCGATACATAACGAACAAACCACACGGTGGATTATATTGGGTAGTGTACTAGGGACTGAATTCATTAAGTTACTTAGACTACTAGGGCTTCCATTAGCTGCTGCATCCGCTCTTACAGTACTACTACTTGAATCAAGGCCTTTATCATTGAGCGAACTTAGTAAGAAAACAGGATATGCTAAAAGCCATTTATCTAATGCCATAAGATTGCTTGAAGAAAAACTGCTTATTGAGAGAATTGTTTTACCTAAGAAAAAAGTATTGTTTAAGGCAGAGAAAAGAGCATTGATAAAGTTGTTGAGAAACCACTTAGCTGAATTGAGGAGTAGTTTACAAAATGTAATAGATAATGTTAAAGCACGCGATATTCTAACTCATGAAGTTCATTTACTTGAGAAGAGTCTTTATGAATTAATAAAGATGCTTGGTGGAGGTAATGTTTATGAAGAACAATTGGCTTCAGAACAATAATTCGTTTCATATAGTCCTAGTATTTAGTGATAGTGGAGACCTCATAGTTAAAGAAGCCCTATTTAAAATCTATGAACTCGGCTCGAAATTTAAAGTATTTGATATACATGTAGTTTCTCCAGTAAATAGACCTTATTATCTTAAGTTTTTGAGAGAAATTATGCAGAATATAATTGCTTTTTCTCTACGTGTATGGTATAATGGATCTAGTATTGAAGATTTAGAGAAACTCATTAACGATTTGGCTCCTTGGAAGAATAGAACAATATTCGTTGTTGAAAAAGATATGCCGGAATACTATGGCTTAGCTCGTTCATTTAATTTTGAAACAGTAGTTGTAGGTGATTAGTGTATGGCTGGCTATGAAATTGTTTTAACTACAGATAGGACTATGATGAGTAACCATCACGGCAAGGAATTCCTAGGATTCTTAGCAACAGGTCCTGCAATCGGAATGCCTGAAAGACTATGGCTATGGCTTGCTGCTCCAAAGATAAAAGTTGATAGCGAAGGTAGACCTTTAGAGGCTCCCTATGGCATGAGGAAAGTCGAAGCTAAGCTTATTGAAGAAGGCTTTAAAGCAGCTATAATAGATCCTGACTATCTCCACAAATACTTAAAGACCATGAAGATCCTGATGCTGGGACACCACGACTACTTCGCCTATGGACCACCGAGTAGTGAATGGTGGATGTTGACGGGCAAAGAACCCATTAATAGAGTTAGTTTTAAGAAGCTTATGGAGAGCCCTATAGTTAAGAAGGCTAAGGAAAAAGGAGTTAAGATAATAGTAGGGGGCCCTGCTGCTTGGCAATGGCTTTGGGAACTAGATCTTTGGAAGAAATGGGGTGTAGATACAGTAATTGATGGAGAAGTAGAAAGAGTTATTGTAGACATTGTTGAAAAAGCTCTAAACAATGAACCCTTACCTGACTACATATATGTGGGTCCTCATGATAGCCCCAGTATAGATGAAATACCTACAATTAAAGGAGCGAGCGTGAATGGTTTAGTAGAAATAATGCGTGGATGCCCTAGAGGATGTAAATTCTGTAGTGTAACACTAAGGCCGTTAAGATATATCCCCTTAGACAAGATATTGAAAGAAATAGAGATAAACAAAAAGTATGGAGTAAACACAGCTATACTGCACAGCGAAGATGTACTACTCTATGGAGCCGATGGAGTAAAGCCGAGGCCCGACCCACTAATAAAATTACATGAGGCCGTCCGCCGTATTGTTGATGGGCATCTTGCATGGAGTCACGCAAGTCTTGCAGCAATAAAGTATGCTGAAGAAAAACATAAGTTAGTTACTAAGATAATGCAGGATATAGTTCTTACTAAACAAGATTTTCTAGGAGTTGAAGTTGGTATAGAAACTCTTAGTGTAAGACTAGCAAAGATAATAATGCCTGCAAAATCGGCTCCATATCCGCCTGAGGAATGGCCTAATGTAGTTGAAGATGCTTTTAGAATAATGCATGAAAACCATATAGTGCCGGCTGCAACGCTAATACTGGGTTTACCTCAAGAAACCTTAGATGATGTAATAGAGACAGCCGAATTACTTGACAGGTTAAAGGACTATAGAAGTATAATAGTGCCGATGTTCTTTGTACCATTGGGTGCTTTAAAGAACCGCGATTGGTTTAGAAAGAATGCTGTAAAACCAGAACATATAGAAGTTATGAAGAAATGTTTATTCCACTCACTAAAATGGGCCGAGGATATAATGAATAGATTCTACCTCAAAGAACCATACCTAGCCCCTGTTAGACTGGGAATAAAACTCTTCATTAGATATATTAAGTGGAAAGCAAATAAAGTAATTCCACGACTAGAAACTTATATGAGAAAATAATATCTATTTGAATCCCTAGTTTATATTTTTAGATAGAGTATAACGCTACTATAGATACTCTATTACTCGATAAATTTTTATTTAATTTAGACCAAGTGTGTTTACGGTGAGGAAATAATTGCATTAAAGATAAAAAAGACGATAAGTGCTCCATTAGAAGTTGAACAAATTAAAGAGGCTTTATTGGATCTCGATAGATTATTTGAGTCAATAGGATTCCTTAGACTTATAAGAAAACTGGAAAATGGAGCCCTAGTATACTTGAACTATAGATCAATGTTTGCGAGTCTACGCGACGGACTATTTTTTACTATAGAGAAGGATAGTGGTGGCTACGATATTGTATTAAAGGGAAGCGGCTCTACTATAAAACTAGACTTATATATAAGAGTAAGACCTGGATTTCCCGAGAACTTCGTTGAAATAGATATAGTGTACAATGGACCTAATGAACGAGCTGCAAGAAAACTCATAGATACTCTAGCTATACGTATGCGGAGATACCTTGTTAATAAATCAATGGAGTTGACTGTAGCTCCACCAACGCCAACCGGCATAGTAAGAGAAAGCGTTGAAGAAGCATCGTTTGCTAAAGAAGAAGTTACTGTAAAACCCGTGGAAAAAGAGATAACTACTATAACTAAAGAACGTAAAGTTCCTGAAGAAAAAATCTCCGAAGTAAAAGAGTATGTAGAGGAATATAAAGAATACTTTAAAGACCCAGTTAAACTAGCTATGTTGTTACTTAAGGCAGAACTGATTAAAAGAAAACGAGTACCTTGTTCAAACAAGATATTTACAGAGTTATTTAAAGAACTAAAGTCAGTGAATTTATCAAAGTATAAATACATATACATTAGTGCTAAGAGTAAAGATAAAGAAGTTAAAATATTGTCAGACAACAACGTAGAGAATATAGTAGTCCATGTACCTCCGGAAACATTTCTTTCTAGTACTAAGGAATTAGAAGAAAAAATATGCGATATCTTTAGTGAGGAAGAAATAATAGATTTAAAGATCTGGGGTATCCCGGAATAATTATACTAAAGAAAAATACACGTAAAATACCCATATAATTTTCTCTTCACAGATTATTTCATTATTGACGATGCCCATTAACTACCATAATAGTTATGGTTATGTATAATCACGTGTTTACTTAAGCCTTGTACTCTACTATGCTACTCTTTTCTATAACTCTAGTAATATCATTTAATATTTCTGAAACTATTTTCTTCAATATATGTATATCTTTATCTGATACACGTGTTTTAGGGTGGAGAGGCTTTAGTTTGCATGAACCAACTTCTCTATTTAATCGTTCAAAGCCTAGTTTATGCGCGATCTTTATTATTTCAATCTTATCTAGGAATCCCACAGGTGTAAATACTGGTTTAGGAGATAGAGACATTGTTGTTGCTAAGTTATCGAGGGTTTGACTGGCGACTTGTCCTATGGCTTCTCCAGTAACTATTCCTTTACAACCCTCTTTTTCAGCGATAAGGGATCCTATTAAATGCATTATTGTTTTACAAAATATACATCTTAGCCTAGAAGGTACTGATGCTTTAGCTATGATTTCTTCTGCTCCACTCACTATATAGGCCTTCATGTAATCCCATGGAATCCACTTCCATAACAGATCTAGTCCTTCGTAGGCTCTCTCAATAGCTTCTTCGCTCCAGAAAGGATATAAGTTTATAAAAACCGGTATTACTTCAACGCCTCTCTTCATGGCATACCATGTAGCTACAGCAGAATCTACTCCTCCAGAAACAAGCGAGACCAGGCAACCTTCAACTCCATAGGGTAGTCCACCTACACCCTCATATTCTCTATCTGATACAGCAATAAACTCTGGTCTTAGATCTATGTAGAAAGTTCTTTCAGGATTAACTAAGTTAACTATAGAGTTTGTTCTTAAAGAGACTATACGGCCTATGTATTTCTCAACTGCTTTAGAACTTAATTGGTCTACACCACTATAGGCTCTCACAACATATGATGAAGGTTTTTCTCTAAGTATTTCAGGAATTATGACTTTTTCTATAACTTTATTAATAGATTCAATAGAAGGTTTTTCTTCAATTATTAAAGCTGGCATAATAGCTGAAATACCAAATACTTTAGATAATATAGAAGAAACTTCAGTAACTCTATTATTTATGTAGACAACTATTCTTTCACTTGAATAAAATACTCTATTATATGCGATGTTATGTTTTTTTAAGACTTTCTTTATAGAAGTAATTAATCTATTAACCATGTAGTTCCTATACCAAGTTCTCCTAACCATGAACTCGCCGAGTTTTACTACTATTGAATTATATTCCATAGCTGTCTACTCTCTATAGTTTCTACTATGACTCTTCTTGGAAAGATAGGTTTAAAGGTATTTAATACTAGTATTATTTGAAGCATGGGGAATGCAGAAGATTTTGTGATACTGGGTTGTCTATGGAGAAACGTAGTAAGAAAATAAAGCTTTCCTACGGTACTATCGAAGATTTTGAAAAATATACGTCTATATTAGAGAAAACACTTGTATATTCAAGATCGATTATTGAATCGAAGAAATTTAGTACCATACTCTGGTTCCTTCTAGGCGTCACTTTATTACTTGAGCTATCCTTTTCTCCATACGTATCTGTTCAAATGTTTCTGGTTCTCGTAAATACTACTATAGCATTGTATCTAGTAATTGATATATTGTTCTCTACACCAGTGTACACTAGAGCTTTATCAGATATACTCTATGACTTATATAGAGTTCGAGCTAGATCTCCTAAAGCCTATAGATGGATCTACATAGCTCTCGTCGTATATCATGCATTCTTAGCTTTATACATGGTTATTACAGGTTCTTTAAGAAATACTTCATTAGTCTATGGGTACTCTATAGAGAATTACATGAAACTTGTTCTTGAAAATATATTGTATGTTTATCCATATAATGCATTATTTATTCCTCTATTTACTCTTTGGACTGTATTCGGTTTACTGAATGCCTATATACATTATGTAATATACAAAAAACTATCTGTCATAGACTATTTAACTGTATCAATAATAGTTGTTCTTCAAGTAACTGCTTTTGTATTATTTCTTGCATTCATGGATCTACTATTAATGGTTATATTAATAATGTTCTCATTAGTTAATAAATTACTAATACTTTCATCAACTAGAGAAGCTACAGAACAATTAATAATGTCTATATACAAGAACTTGTTTAAACGATATCATATACCGTATATTAGTGATTATGAGTAGTGGGAAAAAGAAAGATCGTTATTTACACTAGAACTCTATTCTCTTACTTAGCCTTCAATAGGTTCTACATGTATTATTTGAACAGGGCAAGCTGCAGCAGCTTGTTCTGCACAGTCCTTTAAGTCCTCTGGTATAATACCTACAGCAATATTGCCGTTTTCACGGTATTGTTCAACTATTTGTGATTTATTATCGTCGGGATTCATCTCGAATACGTCTGGACATATACTTACACATACCATGTCCGATATACAGTTGTCCCTGGGGTCTATTCTGACTCTGTACTTAGGCATAATAGTTCACCATGTAAAGATTAACGATGAAAGAACTATATATATTTGACCTATGTTATAATTGTATCGAATATGAAAAAATAATTAATAGACTAGTACATTATATCACGTTTAAAGCTTGAGGGGGAGGAGTATGCAGGTAAAACTATTATATCTAGTTCTCGATGGAATGGCCGATAGTTTATCTGATGAAAGGACTACGTTGGAAATTGCTGAAAAACCTGGTTTAGACTACATAGCTGAGAAAGGGATCTGTGGCTTAATGTATACTATAGAGAAGGGTGTTGCTCCTGAAAGTGATGCAGCAGTAATATCTATACTCGGCTACGAGCCTTGGAAGTACTATACTGGTAGAGGTCCTTTAGAAGCACTAGGTGCTGGACTAGACCTAGTAGAAGAATACGAGGTAGCTTTTAGAGCTAATTTTGCAACAGTAGAGCCAGAGACAAAGAAGATTATAGATAGACGTGTAGGCAGAAGTTTATCAACTGAAGAAGCTAAAGAACTAGCTAATGCTGTTGATGGTCTAAAACTCGATAAATACGATGGCTACGTACGTGTAAAAGCTACAATAGGCCATAGAGCAGTTGTTATTATAGGTAGTAAAAGCCATAAACTATCGCCTATGGTTGAAAACAGCGACCCTGCTTATAGGAGAGAAGGGCTCATAAGTGTTGCTGTAGAAAAAATTGAGCCATATATTAGAAAGGTAGAGCCCTTAGAAAATACTTTAGAAGCAAGAATAACTGCTGAACTAGCTAACGAATTTATTGATAAAGCTATTGATATACTCGATAAACACCCAGTTAATAAAGCTCGTAGAGAAAAAGGGTTGCTTCCAGCTAATGCTATACTCTTAAGAGACGCTGGAAATAGAGTTCCAAAAGCAATTCCTCTATCTATTAAATATAATGCTAAGTTTGCATTACTAGCTGAAATGCCTGTAGAACTCGGTATAGGAAGAGCTTTTGGAGCCTATGTAAAAGAAGTTCCACCACCTACAGGAGACCCAGCAAAAGATTATAGAGTTAGACTCGAGCATACACTTATGTTGTTAAGAGACTATGATATAGTCTATGTACATTTAAAAGGACCTGATGAACCAGGTCATGACGGCAACTATGAGTTGAAGAAGAAGAGAATAGAAGAAATAGACCAGTACTTTGTCCAGCCTCTACTACAATGGATGCCCGAGAACTTAGCCATACTAGTTACAGCAGACCATGCTACTCCACCAAGTATTAGAGCCCATAGCGACGACCCTGTACCTGTAGCACTAATGTCGCCGAATATAGAACCTGATGAAGTAAAGAAACTGACTGAGAAAGAGTGTAGTAAAGGCAGACTAGGGATCATAGAGCATGGATGGGAACTTTTACCTAAAGTTCTAGATTTAATAAAGAAATAAACCTAAACCACTATACTATGGCACTACAACATAATTATATTCAGCTATGCGGGACCATTTCATCAACCCTAGAGGGTTTCTTCTAAACCCGGGATTCCTCATCATCATATTCTAAATAATATTTTACGAGGTATATTTAATTCTCTTGAAGAAGGTAGGGGCAACATAAAATTAATTGTCTATAGTAATAATATTAAAGGATGAGAGACAACTAATATTCATTGATGATGAAGCCCCTACTCACTCGAGATTAATGAAGAAGTCCTCCCGATCACTGATTTACTTAAATACATTATATGCATGATGCTTTCTTTAAGACTCTTTTAACAATTTCATCAAATACGTTTTCTGGGATATAGCCTGGTATATGAGCAACTATTTCTCCATTAACTATTGCCACAGTAGTTGGTGTAGCCATTACATTATATCTCCAAGCTACTTCAGGTGAGTAGATAACATTAAATCTTATAAAAGCTGCTTTCTCTTTGTATTTATTTCCTACGCTCATGTATACAGGATAGAATAGTTCACAATATGGGCATGTAGGTGAGTAAAAGTTTATGAATACTATCTTACACTTGTTTATTAGATCATCTATTTCTTCTTCACTACGAACTTCTTTGCCGACGGGATATATTGTTTTACAGCATAGACTAACTTTTTCTCTAGCCATATACTTTCTAATGAGTTCATTAAGTATCTTATTTAATTCAACATCACTCTCCAATATAATATCACCAGCTAGATCATTCATAGTCCAGTTCTAGTGAAATAGTGATGAAGTAAGCTACTAATATAATTTGCGTTATAATAACTATATACTATAATCAGTTACCGTGAGGAACTTCATCCCCCTCGGTCTCTTGAGAGGAGGAGTCATCATATTAATTAGGGTAATTGATAAAGGGAAGCCCAGCTTCATCCTTCACCTATTCCAGGTGCGTCAGCTGGGGGCGGGGGGATTCCTCTATAGAACAGTTCTATATAAGTGCGGTGTTGATATATTTTTCCTTTATATATAGTACGTGCCCTATCATATTTCAAGGTATGTATCAGATATATTTACAAGGAGTAGAAAGATATATTTCAGATGATGAGCTCAGGCGGTTTTGAGGCAAGGATGATATAATCAGCCTTGGCTGATAAATGCACTGGTATATGGTTTAAATGGTTTTTCTACAACCATGGAAGGCTCTGAAGGAATTTCCAGTACCAGCCTAATCTTGTGGTTGCCGTAGAAGAAACCCAATGCCTTAGGAGGCGTTATATGTAGATACTTCATTATATCTTTTATACTGCAATCTTCTTCGTGGAATAGTAAGACAACGGGTTCGGGAGGAGCTATCACTTCTCTAAATTCTTCTCTATACCTTCTAGCAACGGCCATGATCTTCTTTATATAAATAGTTTTTGAACATTTACCTAATGCCGAAGATAGACTTATACTGCTATAGAGTTCTAGTCTAGCAGTGCGTGCTCTACCAATTATATACCTATGTATTTCTCCCCTCATAACATTCTTTCTAATATTTATAGAAACTTCAACAACATCATCTCTACTCTTAATAGATAATTTAACAGGTTGAGTAATAGGCTTTAGAGCCATAGTATTCAAAATAGCTATTACTACGCCTCTATATGGATCGCTAGAAAACCTATATGCAGGGGCTCTTAGAACACCTGTTCCATCAGAATCAACAATTATTAAAAATCCTCTTGGCTCATTTAATACATTAATTTCATTAATTTCTCTGCTTAAATACAGTTTATTTTCTTCAAGTGGTTCAAAGAAGATTTCTGAAATATATGTCTTTGTTCCTTCAAGAGAAATCCAGCAACTAATTATATTAATG
>WAML01000191.1 GCA_015522345.1 Desulfurococcales archaeon | reverse complement strand
CTTCTACATACTGTTAAATTATGAATAAAATAGGGATTTTATAGATTTATTCTAGTTAGAATAAAAGATTGTATATAGATAGAGCAATCCATAAACTCGGTCTTCGAATACATTAATGAATAATTGGCTCAGGGCCATCTATATTGATTACCTATAAGACATTGCGAGAATACATTAGTTCCTTTAGTGAAGAACAATTAGCTAAGATACCAAGAATAAGGTCTGGAGTATATTTGCATAAATATATCAAAATAGTTGTTAAATATAGGGAGAAAACGTATTCGCCAATATGGGTATACATAGGCTCGCTCAACGACCACTTAATAATACCGCGTACCTTTTGTTCCTGCAAACACTTTGTTATTAGAGTTATGAGCGAGAAAAAGAGTCCTGGATGCCATCATATACTTGGGCAAATGCTTGCAGAAAAAAATGGTCAGTATAGAATAGTCTATGTTGATGGGAAAGAACTATCAAATATAGTTAATGAAGTAATACGCTATGGGAGATCGAAGACTTTAAGACGGAAGATTATTCATTTATATAGGAATAAATAACATAATAGTGTAGCTAATAATATACGTAACATAGTGGCAAATGATTTAGCGTCTCTAATAGGTGATAGCCATGGGTAGGAGAAGGAAGAAATACAAGAGAGTTATTAGGCGTGTAAGAAGAATACCTAGTGTATTCCATTGCCCCCACTGTGGCTCAAGAAGTCTTACTATAGAGTTTAAGAAAGGAGGAGAATCTGTAGAACCAGGTATGAAAATCGCTGTAGTAAGATGTGGTAACTGCGGTTTATATGCGGAAATGGTTGTACCAGAACTCTTTGAACCCGTTGACGTATATAATAAATTTGTTGACGCCTATAATGAAGGAACTATAGAGCTTCAATTTACTAAAAGAGAAGAATCTGAAGAAGAATTAGGTGAAATAGGTTATTGAATATGCAGAATAAAGTACATGAATACATTACATCTAGGATCGAGAAAGGAGAGAAACTTCATTTCACTCTAGTGGATCCAGATAAATCACTTGACAAAATAGATAAAATAGCTAAGGATATGGTAGAAGCTGGTACAGACGCTTTTTTAATAGGAGGAAGTCTTGCTGTTACACCAGAAGAAGCAAGTGAAACAGCTAAAACATTAAAAGAATATGGTCTCCCAGTAATAGTATTCCCAGGAAACATTAACTGTTTAACTAAAGAAGCTGATGCAGTATTATTCCTACTCCTACTAAATACTACTGATATATACTATGTTATTGGAGCACAATTAGCTGGAGCACCTATTATAAAGAAGTATGGATTAGAAGTACTTCCTACAGGATATATTGTTGTTTATCAAGATTCTGCAGTAGCTCATGTAGGAAGAATAGTTCCTATACCTGTAAAGAAGCCCGAGATTATAGCATCCTATGCTTTAATGACTGAAATGCTTGGCCTAAAATACCTTTACATAGAAGGCGGAAGCGGTGCTTCACATCCAGTACCAACGTCTTTTCCCAGAGCAGCGAAGAAATCTACTGAAAACCTTATTGTAATAGTTGGGGGAGGCATACGTTCTCCTGAAGTAGCTAGGGAATTAGCATTGAATGGTGCTGACATTATTGTTACAGGGACTATAGTTGAAGAATCTATGGAGAAAGCACGTAAGATAGTTAATGCTTTAAAGAATCCTTAAAAACATATTTTCTAATAAACGATTCCTCAAGGTCTACGCCGACTAGATTTGCAATACTTAAAAGCCATGCAAACACATCTGCTATTTCTTCACTCAAACTCCTATAATCGCTTTTAAGTACTGCTTCAGCTAATTCACCAACTTCTTCAACAAACCATGTGAATGTTGAAAATAATCCTCTACTACTATCTCTTTCAAAATACATGTTTCTTATAATCTCCTGTGCTTCTCTAATCTCCATACCATTTACACCCATGTCTCAAATGTTGAAGAAATACTTCTTAAAGATATATATACAAGGATAAACTATAAGTTCTTTTGAAGCACCATATACTACTCCATGTAATTGGTGATTAAAGCTATGCCAAAGAAAGGAAGAAAGAAGAGAGAAGCACCAGGCCCATTTACTGCTGCTGGACTTGTAAGATTTTATGAAGAAGCAGATGTAGGTATTAAGATGAAGCCTTATACCATAATTATAATAGCAATGGCTTTAACAATAGCTGTTATTGTTCTTCAAAAACTATATCCACTCGCATAAACTACTTAGCTCAAACTATAAATGATCTTTAGAGCATCCTTGATTTGTAAAAGTAAAAAATAATGTGATTAAATAATGATACCTTGTATTACATGTGTCTTTTAATCCAGTCCCATAATTCATCTACGTAGTGCTCTATTGCCTTAATCTCTTCTTCACTAATACCTTTAAAGCGTCCTTGGAGACGCAAATACTCTATTATCGGTTTTCTCTTAGATTTGTCAATGTAGGGTCTACTTGGCCCTGATAAATGTATTCTACCATTATAGTATTCGTAGAGTACCCATAACCCTGTTTCTACAGCTAATTGTGCAACTTTAATTGTTTGCCCCGGATCAAACCTCCATCCAGTAGGACATGGTGCGTGTAAGTGTATGAATTTAAAGCCTGGTATACTAGCGGCTTTTTTAATTTTAGCATAGAGGTCGTGTGGATAGCCTACGCTAGCTGTAGCAACATAGGGTACCCCATGGGCTATCATTATTCTAGCTACATCTTTCTTAGGCTCTCTCTTTCCTAGAGGAGTTGTTGTAGTCCATGCACCCAATGGTGTAGCACTACTTCTTTGTATACCAGTATTCATATAGGCTTCATTATCGTACATAATATATATTATATTATGGTTTCTTTCAGCAGCTCCCGACAAACTAGCCATACCTATATCAGCTGTACCTCCATCGCCAGCCCAAGCAACAACATGTACATCCCTTATACCTCGCTTCTTCAATGCCTCTGCAATACCTGAAGCTACCGATGCTGCACTGGCAAAAGCTACATGAACTACACTAGCATTAATAGAATTACCTGGCCAAGCACCAGCTACAATAGATGTACAACTAGCTGGTATTACAAATATAGTATTCTTACCTAAAGCAGCTAAAACAGTCTTCATACCGATAGGAATAGGGCATCCATGGCAGGCCGGGTGTCCTGGGTATAGTGTATCCCTCATATATTTAGGCAGGGGAGGAATTTGTCTAGACATCCATAGATCACCTCTTATGATACCAGGTGAAAACAGGGGGTTCTACACCTTTCTCAAGAGAATCTATTGTATCACGTATAATGCTGTAGAATTCTTCATAGGTAACATTTACTCCACCAATGCCGGCAACTACATTTCTTATGTAAGGTAGTTTCCTTGTATGCTTTAACATGCCTCCTACTAAGTCAAGGTATATGGGTCCCATGCTTCCAAAACTTATTGCTCTATCAAATACTATTATACCCCTAGAATTGCCAGTAATACCATAGATTTCTTCGTCTGGGAAAGGTCTCACAAATCTTATTCTTATTAATCCAATAGGATATCCTTCTTCGCGCAGCAAATTTATAGCTTCCATTATATCGCCGCTCCAAGCACCCATGGATACCACATGGAATTTGGCATCAGTACATCTATAGCAATTAATTAAACCACCGTATTTACGGCCAAATACTTCTCCATAACTTTCATCAACTTCTTTAATAACTTTCTTAGCTTCTTCCATAGCCCTCTGTATATCCATGAACATTTCCTCAGTATCTTCAGGCCATGCTAGGTTTCCTAGAGCCAAAGGCTCTTTTCCATCTATGACGTATCCTTGTCTCCGCGGCCCAAGCCATTCATCTACGAGGTTTTGTTCAGGAACTTCTACAGGCATGGAGGTATGGCCTAGGATGAATCCTTCAAGACCTATCATTACAGGCAAGTATACTCTAGGGTCTTCACTTATCTTAAACGCTTGAATGACTAGGTCAAAGACTTCTTGATTATCCATTCCAAAGCCCATTATCCAGCCAGTATCTCTTTGGTCAAGGAAGTCGCTGTGGTCAGGCCATATATTCCATGGAGTACCTATGGTTCTAGTAACTATAGCCATTACCACTGGTATTCTTGCTCTAGAGACCCAGTGAACCCATTCATGCATGTAAAGTAGTCCATGGCTACTTGTAGCAGTAAAAGCTCTTGCTCCAGCAACGGCTGCTCCAAATGTAGCAGCTAAAGCAGAATGCTCGCTTTCAACACGTATCATTTCAGCATCTAGTTCTCCCCTATCTATATACTCTGCTAGTTTCTCTACTATACTGGTCTGTGGAGTTATTGGGTATGCTGCTACAACATCTACTCTAGCCATTTTAGCTGCAAGTGCTACTGCATAATTTCCTGTTAGAACCTTTATATTACGAGTTTGCTTAGTTAGAGCCATTCATTAATCACCTTCTCTAATCATTTCAATAGCTTTTACAGGACATACTGATGCACATATTCCACAGCCTTTACAATACTCATAATCTATTGTAACTCCCTTCTCTGGATCAACAAGTATAGTGTTCTCAGGACAATAGATTTCGCATAGAAAACATTTAACGCACTTATTATTATCTACAATAGGCTTTATCCATCTCCACGTACCTGTTTTACCTGCTACACCAGCTACAGGTTTAGCTAAAGGAATCTTGTATTTTGAAGGAACTACTAGAGTCATTTTAATCACCTAACACGTATTTCTCCAAAAAACTTTGTTTCATTATATGCATCATAGGCTGCTTTAGCATTAGCTTCACCTATTCTATCTCCAAAGTATTCTTTAATGGCTTCAACAACATTGTCTATAGATATAACATTAAGTGCTTTAGCAAAAGCACCAAGCATTGAAGTATTTACTACAGGCCATCCAGCTACTATCAATTTATTCTTAATAGCAATAGATGTAGCATCTACTACAAAGACTTTGGCTTCGCCTTTCAATGAAAAGTTCTTAGGATCTATTAAGGCCTCGTCTCTAACATTAGCTATAATATATCCCTTATTACGTACTGGTATACCTTTAGCTATACCCGATTCAATGAGCCCTTGATCGAGGATTACTAGTACATCTGCATCATTAAACATTCCATGCCTTAATATAGGTTTATCACTTATCCTAGCAAATGCTTTAACAGGCGCTCCTCGTCTCTCAGCTCCAAAGAATGGAAATCCTTGACCATATAATCCCTGCTTTAAAGCCGCACCGACCAGTATATTAGCTGCTGTTACACCTCCTTGGCCTCCTCTACCATAGAATAATATCTCAATAAGCACTTTCTACACCACTACATTGTTGTAAGAGCAAATAACTCTGTATCTACAAGTATTTACGATATATACATATATTGACCGATATTATTAACATTAACTTAAGTTGATCTATGTTAAAACTATTTGTGGAATATATGTGGGTTTAAAAATTGTTTCTATTTCTTTAAAAATATATGAACTGGTTCTCCTAGTAAGAATTCTGCAAATTCTCTAACTACTTCTGAAACACTCAAGTGCTGGTATGGAATGTATTGTGCTTTTTCTAGACTAAGCATTTTATAGTATATAGGCATAAATGCTGCAATAACTTCTGAAGCATTTGGTGCAACTATATGTATTCCTAAAACATTATTGTTTTCATCAAGAAGCATTTTTACAAAACTATATTCTCCATCCTTTATTGCTACAGCAGACATATAGCCCATAGGCATTTTAACTCGTTTATACTTTACTCCTCTTTCCTTCAAATATTCTTCAGTATAACCTATATAAGCTACTTCTAAACCACTAAAGATAGCTGTTGGTATATCCTTTTCTTCAGGCCTCTTAACCATGGATTTACCATAGGCTATATATTGTGATAAAATAGTGGATTCAATCAGAGCTTTATGCGCGAGAAGAGGAGGACCTGTAACATCGCCTGTAGCGTATATCCTTGGATTAGTTGTCCTACAATTCTCATCTACTACTACATACCCCTTTGCATCTGTTTTAACATTGTTTGTGTCTAAACCTATTCCTGAAGCCCTAGGTCTACGTCCAATAGCTATCAATACTTTATCAACTTCTATTGAAGAACCATTGCTGAGCTCTACTAATGCTCTACCTTTAATCCTCTGAATTCTTTTCACTAGGATATTCTTATAGATTTCAACACTATTTTCTTTCTTGAGGAAACGCTCTATAGTTCTAGATACGTCGGCGTCTGTAAACGGTAATATACGCTTCATTGCCTCTACTAGATATGTTTTAACTCCTAGAGAACTAAGTGCATAAGCCATTTCTACTCCAATAGCTCCGCCACCTATTATTAAAATAGAATCCGGTATTTCGATAGAAAATATATCTCTATTAGTTAAAACAACTTCATGATCTACATCAATCCCTTGGAGCGCTAATGGATCGGTTCCGGTAGCTACAACTATATTTCTTCCTTCAACATCTACTTTGCCACCATTTCTTAGATGAACTCTAACAGTGTGACTATTCTTTATAATACCTTTTCCAAATAATGTCTTAACTCCATATTTTTCTAGAAGATACTCAATACCGTTCCTAGCCCTTAATACCATAGCTTCTATCCATGAAATAACCTTGTCCTTATCTATCCTTGGAGTTGTTTTAACAACTTTACTTAATCCCTTCATAGACTGGGCAATCTTATATAATGCTTTAGAAGGGACACAGCCATAGTTAGTACATTCTCCGCCTAAGAGATTCTCTTCTACAAGAGCTACTTTGTATCCACGATGAACTAGTTTTATAGCTGCTGAATACCCTCCTATGCCGCCGCCTAGTACCACTACATCGTACTTCATTTTAATCTACCGCTACTTTTTTATAGACTTAAATTTCTTTAAATAAACTCTCCAAGTAGGAGCCATTGTTCTAGGTCTATTTGCTTTAACTTGATCTATCCTAGTTACACTAGTATTTACTGGATGTTTCTTCATATTCTCCGGGCTATGATATGCTTGTCTAGATATATCCTTTAGTGCATTAGCATATCTCTCTATATTCTCTAGAGTCTCGGTCTCGGTAAACTCTGTCATTAAAGCTTCTTTAACTATTAATGGAAAGTATATTGTTGGAGCATACAATCCTTTATCCAGCAATGCTTTAGAGACGTCTTCTGCTGTAACATCAATATCTTTTTTCATAGGCTCCGCACTCAATACTACTTCGTGTTTTCTAAACCTATTTTCTCCATAGGGTATAGAGTATCCTTTTGTTCCCCGTACCAACTTTATAAAGTAGTTAGTGTTTATGACTGCTTGTTCAGTAACCTCCTTTAACCCCTTGCTCCCAAGCATCGCGATATAGACAAACCCCCATACAAGAGGCACTATGTTTCCAAAGAACGCTTTCAACCATCCTATTGAGTATTTCCCGGGAAAAACTAGTCTATACATGCCTTTTTCATCATCATATACTACTCTGGGACCCGGAAGCAAATCCTTCAACGTAATACCCCTCTCTTCATCAACGACTCTATTCTTTATACAAACAGGTCCTGCCCCAGGACCGCCGCCTCCATGGGGTGCTCCAAAGGTCTTATGTATATTTATATGAGCTATATCGAAGCCCATATCTCCTGGCCGAGTATACCCCATTATACCGTTTAAATTAGCTCCATCATAGTATAAGAGTCCGTCTACTGAATGTATTAGTTCAGCTATCTCGGTTATTCTTTCTTCAAATAATCCTAGAGTACTAGGATTAGTTATCATAAGCCCTGCAGTACTCTCTGAAACAACTTCTTTTAATGCATCAATATCCACATTACCGTCTCTATCCGAAGGTACTTCAACTACTTTAAAACCACCCATAGCCGAACTTGCTGGATTAGTTCCGTGGGCTGAATCAGGTACTATAATTTCTTTCTTTATATCAAGTTGTCCACGTAATTCATGGTATTTACGAATCATGAGAACTCCAGCAAATTCTCCATGAGCGCCTGCTGCAGGATGTAGGCTACAATAGTCCATTCCAGTTATATTAGCTAGCCATTTCTGTAGATAATACAGTATTTCTAAAATTCCTTGCACAGTATCTTCATCCTGTAGTGGATGAAGTAATGCAATCCTTTGATCCTGAGATACTTCATATGCTATTCTAGGATTATACTTCATTGTACAAGAACCTAGAGGCAAAGGACCATTATCTACTCCATAGCTCATCTGCGATAAGTTTATGAAATGCCTTAAAACCTCTACCTCAGACAACTCAGGTAGATTAGGTGGTTGTTTTCTAATTATTTTCTCAGGAATACTTATTTCTCCAACATACTCCTTTACTTCAGGCTCTGGATCTGGTACAAGAAATCCAATACGCCCACTCCTACCTAACTCAAATATTATTGGTTCAGGCCATTTAGCTTGTCTAAATACATTCATTCCCATCAACCCCTTTCCACTATATCTTTGAGAAGTGAAACAAGCAAGTCTATGTCTCTTTTAGTATGTAGTTCTGTAACACAGTATAGAGCCGATTCACCGAATTCTGGAAACCATTTACGTAGATATAATCCTCCGTGAACACCTTTATCGAGTAATCTTCTGTGGATCTCAGTATACTCTATTCCAGTATCGTTGAAGTCTACTACAAATTCCTTGAAGAACTCTCCTTTAAACTTTGGAGCTTTTACACCAGTTATTTCATTGATCTTCTTTGCCGCATAATGTGATCTATAATATATTAACTCGCCTATTTTCCTAAATCCTTCTCTACCCATTAAAGCTATATAGACAGCTGCTCCAATAGCACATAGTGTTTCATTAGTACATATATTAGATGTTGCCCTCTCTCTCCGTATATGTTGTTCTCTAGTCTGTAGAACCATTGCAAACGCTTTTTCTCGTCCATCGATTGTTGTGGTTAAACCTATGATCCTCCCAGGCATTTGTCTAATATACTTTATATCATCTTTTGTAGCGAAAATACCTAGGTACGGACCACCATAGTTTAATCCTAGGCCGAGCGGTTGCCCATCTCCAACAACTATATCAGCACCTAGTTTTCCAGGAGCTTCTAAGAGACCTAGACTTATAGGATCTACCCCCATGATGTATATTGCGTTTTTATCATGAACTATTTCTCCAATATCTTTAGCATTAACTTCTATAGTTCCAAGAAAACTCGGATTCTCTACATATACTGCAAGAGTTTCATTATCTATTTTATTCTTTAGATCCTCTAAATC
>WAML01000190.1 GCA_015522345.1 Desulfurococcales archaeon | reverse complement strand
GATCTATATTTTCTTTGCTTTAATTTTCATTTCTACTTCAATTTTCTCTTTTAGTTCTTTTACTAATCTATCTACATATTTACCAAGCATATCTGGCGGAACTCTTTCAAGAAGCATTTTAAAGAATTTTGACGCACATTTACTACTATGAAATGCTAATATATTATTGCCATACTCTATGACTATTCCTTGTCCTCTGGGAAATTTTCTACCACATATTATACATGTGTATCTCTCTTTTGCCACTATGTTTCACACTCGCTAATATTCTCTAGATTACTAAGTCTATCCTTTAGTTTAGATATATTCTCGCTGTACAATCTGATCTTTGTATTTGGATTGTTTATATTCACTAATTCTATGAATTTTCTCTTAGGATTATAATTATAACATAGGTCTCCCGAGAATCTTATGAACATTCTATTATTCATTAGGACTCCTGTTCTATATACAATGTATTGTTTTGGAAGCATTATGTTTAATGTAGATGCTTTTTTCATAACCAGAGAACGTACTGTAGATAGTATTGCAAATACTGTTTCATACATTATTACGAAGTTAAGGAATCGAGCTATTTCATCGCTAAAGTACTTAGAAAGTATATCGCCTACTAAAGGCCTTAAATAAGCCATGTAGAGTGGAAATACAATGAAAGCTAGAGGTAGCGTTATAAACCCTAGCATCATAGTCTTCATTTGCTTCGTTAATTCCTTACTTAATTCTTTATCATACATAGCTATCTTCATCGAATCATTTTCGCGGAAAATAGGATTCTTCAACTCTTCTGGACGTGGCTTAGTCTTCCTAGTTGTTGTATAAGACATTACACTAAACAATATTATTGTATACAGTATTATAGCTAATAAGAAGTATTGTGGAAAGAATGTTGAAACCAGCGATAGTAGTACTATAGCTATTTGACTAATCAATATATTTTGCAATCTTGATGGTTGTTGTATCATTTAGATATACACCTTATACGTATATTAGACTTTATTAAATGCACAAGTACTTTCATTATGTATTAAATCATACTATAGATTCTAACATGTAAAAACACGATAACTACCCTATATATATTTCTGGCTAAAACAATATTATAGATAGGATGATGAAACGCCACGGTCTAGAATAGTGAAGAAGGCACGTGTTTCTGACATTACTACAGTATAATAATTTCTTATATTACTGTGCTGGATACACCTATTCGAATAAACAGTTAAGGCATCCATAGTCCTTCATACATTATAACATTAATAAAACTGTTTACCCAATATTATTTCTAGGACAACACTATACTATAGATCAATAATATTCGAATCTCCATGGCCTTGCTAATGACGTTGAACTAAGATGATGATATATTCTAGCAGATGATGTAGGAGATGAAGATGTTATCCCCGACTGATAACGTCACTAGTAAAATAAGTTTAAGAATTACAATAAAGAGGAACGCCATAGTCTCTAAAGTACTTAGCATAATTAGGCATTATGGTTTAAAGAATATTAAAGTACTTGGAGATAGAGATATTGAATTAAATATAGTATTTAAGGATTTAGTTAACAAGTATAAATCTCTTCTAGAAAACATGTTGAAAAATATACAGTTATATATTGACGATATATGTGTTGAAGTATACATAGTAGTTAGAAGACAGGATGAAGAAAAAGAACAAGTTCTTCAACAATTTATAAACAATATAAGTAGATACGTTGTAAAACAAGTTAGAGCAGGCCATATATTAACCTATATAGCTAGAGTAGATAACAAAAAATTCTGGATATACTGGAATAGAAGAGCTGGAAAAATAGTTGTTAAACCCATTCTTGGTGTACATACTATAGAAAACCTTGACCCCATGAATATTCCTCCATCTCTACACACACAATGTTTTAAAGACTACAATTATGCAATGCTTTTTATAGACAAAATTATTAATGAATATAAGGATCTATTTCAATACAATACTATTTAGGCAAGTACCTCAAATTGTAATATAGTGGATGATGAACGCCCTATCAATGGAGTATACAATGACAATATGAACTCCGTCTGACACCATTATTTTCTCAGTAAATCTATACCTCAATTGCATAGATGAAAATATTTATGTATACACAAAGGCATTACACTTAAATATGTGAATTAGATGAAACCAGTTAATTAGATTCAAAAAGGTGTTGGTGGAAATGATGACGTTGCCGCCTAATGTAAAAATCATTGATGTAACTAGAAAACCAGTATCAGATTATGTCTTTGATGCTGTTGTAACCTTTAATCAAGGAGTGGATGAACTAATTATTAAAGGTAGAGGCGATTACATAAGTAAAGCAGTTGATGTATATAGAGTTTTATCTGAGAGACTAGGAGACACTATAGAAGTAGTTAAAATAGAAATTGGTAGTGAAAAATTCCGTGGTAGAAGAAGATCGTATATAATGATACGTATAAAACGGAAATATTAAACATTAAAATAAATCTAGTGATAAAGCCCTTTAGATAATACTGAAGAAAAACTCTTAATTAAACTAATACTAGGTTGTTTATAGAATCTAAACCTATGCATTTAGTTGTTGATATAATTTAGTACTGGATCTACTTGGGAACTCTTTAAATAATCCTTGCATATTTAGCTTCGTATATATTATTGTAAATGCTTGAGTTACCGAGACATTGTTTTTCTCAATATCATCAATTAATTTCTCCATAAACCTCGTCATATCCTCTGACGCAATATCTGAATAATGTTTAGTTAGGTAATCGTATACTTGTAGACCAGTTTTTGTAGGTATTAAGTATTTTCTTTTCTTAGACTCTATAACGTACCCATGTCTTTTTATTGACTGAATTATTTTGGCATAAGTACTTGGTCTCCCTAATCCTCGTTCCTTCATCAACTTTACGACCGTTCCTTGATCTAGTAGAGGGATCGTTGATGTTTTATACATAGTTATGTCTACAATAGGTAATTCTATTTCTTTAACTCTTCCTCTAATGTATTTATTCAACCACTTGAATAGACGTGGTTTAGTAATTATATTAGCGCCTTCTTTTATAATACTTAATGGAGCTTCAACTACTACATGGTGGTTCTCCTGCCCTATTAATACGTTTATATTAGCTATCAAGATAGTGTAATCGCTCATTTGGCTAGCTATAAACCTCTTAAATATCATGTCATATATTTTGAAGTGTAGAGGAGTAAAATACACTGGTATATTAACTATACCTTCACTAACGTTTTTCTCTAGATCTCTCGAATCCCATGGATATGTAGGTCTTATAGCTTCGTGTGTTCCTTTACTACCCCAGTGCCTGGGATTGAAGTATTTATTGAGGCCATGGTTTCTAAGATATTCTAGGGCCAACTCTATTCCGGAAGATGATATGTATGTTGAATCTGTTCTATGATACGTTATTAAACCAGATTCAAAAAGTTCTTGAAGAATCTTCATAGCTAAACTAGGTGGTACACCTATTGAAGAGACTTCATAGAGTAGAGTATCCGTTGTATAGGGTGGTTTCGACCTTATTATTTGCTCAACAATCTTTGATATAGTTGTATATACTTTACCCTCACTACTTAGTTGCTTATATATCTCTTTAGCTTCTTCTTTAGACTGTATACAAAGCCTGGTCTTGAGATATGGTTCTTCGTCTCCAAAAACAATTTTAATGGCATAGCATTTGTTCTCCTTCCACTTATCATAATTCTTTACTATCCATCCAAGTACAGGTGTTTGAACACGCCCTGCACCAAGCCAGTTCTTTTTAAATTTCAACCATAGATCCTGGCTTAGGCTAAACCCTATCCATCTATCAAGGACTCTTCTAAAAACTTGTGCATTAACAAGACTATACTTTATTGTTCTCCGTTCTCTAATAGCTTTCTTTATCTCTTTAGGAGTTATTTCATGAAATTCAATACGGTATACATTATTGTTTATAGGTTTAGTAACTAAGTATACATCATAAGCTATTTTCTCTCCTTCAATATCAGGATCTGTTCCAATGAGTATAGTATCTACTTCGCTAGCAAGTTTTCTAAGTACATTAACTACTTCTATAGAATCATACAATGTTGTACTCCCACAACGAGGACAACGGTCGCCTGATGTAAATTGATGTCCGCATATACGGCATCTCTTTATAGTAGAATATACAGGTTTATATTCTGGTTCAACATTACTAAAATCTATTTCAACTCCATGAACTCCTTTACTAGCATCTGTTGTTAAATCGAATAAATGGCCTCTTGTAGCTAAGATATTCAAGTAAATAATTTTATTTCCTTCAATAAATGGTACTTCATAAACATTTATATTACCTATCCTACGTTTGGCTGGTTTTCCGAAGAATCTAGAAATTGTTTTAGCTTTAGTCGGAGATTCCACGACTAATAATATAGTTTCTAAACTTATATCATTAGGAGTATTTTGTACACGGAATTCATCTCTGCTAGAATCTATTTTACTTAATATAGATCCTATATCTAGTGAGTCTATGCTCTTAAACTCAGTATTCTTACTATAATACCTAAACTTTGTTTCAAGAGCTTTTATTAGATAACTAAATGTTTTTAATTCAATAACTAATGCAATCCCCTTGGTCATTACTCCATTAAATAACCTAGAAGTTCTACCGGATGCTTGAATATACGTCATTAGATCCGGTATTAAAGCATAATACATAGGATCTTCTCTACTACTCTTGTACAGTACTATAGTTCCCATTGCAAGAACTTTCTTTTCATCTAAGATGCTTGTAAGCATTGTATAAACTCTGTCAATAACTTCTAAGAGGATATTATATGAACGTTGTATTTTCTCGCTAGATATATCAGCTATATCTAGTCTACCTGAAAGAACTTCTTTCAAGAACTTTATTTCACTAGTACTATGTGTACGTAGGATCTTTGAAACATTCTTTAAATAGATTCTTACATTAAATCCTAGGTCGTGGAGATAAAGGAGAGACCTATACAAGAATCTAGGATTGAGAAGAAGACGCTTCAACTCCATAGAGAAACATGGTGTTCCTACAAAGACTACATATCTTATGTGTTTAGGAGAGTCAATACCTCTTACACTAACACCGTAGTAGGATGCAGAACCAACAACTAAATCTATTTCTCCTTCTACAAGCTTCCTTACAGCCGAAGGAGTTGCTTTAGCTATATTAAATCCTGTTGTACCCCTTAAGTAATCAATTAACTTCTTTAAATCAATGTTTTCTTTGATTGGATGATGCGGCGATACGAGTATGATACCTCCTCTGCCAAAGGTTTTAAGTATATTCAATAACTTATCTAGTATATTATGTTCTTCAACTATAATGTAAGAATCTACAACATCTCTACCATAAACAGTTATCCCTGAGACATCAAGTTCTAGTAGTTCTCTAAATACAGATACATAGGG
>WAML01000189.1 GCA_015522345.1 Desulfurococcales archaeon | reverse complement strand
TATATATTCTATCCTAGCTACTATATTAAGGAGCTATGATTCTAAAGCACATACACAATACATTAGAAGTATAATAATTGAACAAGTAAGTATATAATAAAAAATATCTATACTAAAAACACTAGTGTTCTAGGTTATTCTCCATTATTGTTTTTAGAACTTTTTCGCTATTAAGTCTCTTAAGCTATTGAGTCTCTTCAATATTATCTTTCTTTCAATACTTGCTACTAGTCTTCTTGTAGGAATGACTGCATCTGGATTAACACTTATACTGTCAATACCTGCTTCTACGAGGAACTCTACTATTTCTGGATATACGCTTGGTGCTTGTCCACAGATACTTACTGTGGCACCTTTTGAATGTGCTTTCTCAATTAACATCTTAATTGCTGAGAGTACTGCAGGGTCTCTTTCATCGAAGTATCCCATTTCGGCTAGTATTGAGCTATCACGGTCTGCTCCTAGTACTAATTGTGTTAAGTCATTGCTTCCAATACTGAATCCATCTACGTATTCAGCGAATTTATCTGCAAGGAATACAATGCTTGGTACCTCCGCCATTGCCCATACTTTGAAGTCTTTGCTCCTCTTGAGTCCTTCTTCCTCCATAATCTTTAGTGCTCTCTCTAGCTCCCAAGTCGTTCTAACGAATGGGAACATTACCCATACGTTAGTTAATCCCATTTCTTCACGTACTTTCTTAATTGCACGAACCTCTAGTCTAAAGGCGGGCTCGTACTTGGGGTGTATATACCTGCTTACACCTCTCCATCCAATCATCGGGTTTCTTTCCTCAGGCTCATATTTCTCGCCGCCCTTTAGCCCACGGTACTCGTTTGTCTTAAAGTCACTAAATCTTACTACAACGGGTCTTGGATAGATTGCTTGAGCTACTTTAGCGATGCCTTCAGCTAATTTGTCTATGAATAATTGCTCTTTTCCTTCATCAATCAAGTATAGTGGGTGGTACTGTATCCAATCAGTTATAATGAATTCAATTCTCATTAATCCTATGCCGTCGAATGGTAGATCCTTATACTTCTCTATAGCATCTGGCTCACCAAGGTTCATGTAGATCCTTGTAGCTGTTACAGGATATAGTGGCAATAATTGCTCAGGACTAATTCCTACAGCAACAGCAGCTCCAGCAGCCTCGGGGGCAGCTGGTTTAACAAGTTCTTCAACTATTCCCTCATAAATAACACCTTTGCTACCATCTACTGTTACCTCTACACCGCTCTTAATGACTTGTGTTGCATTACCTGTTCCTACAACAGCAGGTATTCCTAGTTCACGGCTTACTATTGCAGCGTGGCTTGTCATTCCTCCTTCATCGGTGACTATTGCAGCAGCTTTCTTCATTAATGGAACCCAGTCAGGGTCAGTCATCTTAGTTACTAGGATCTCGCCTTCCTTAAACTCTTGAGCTTCCTTGCTGTGAGGGTCAAATATTACTTTAGCTACACCAGCTCCTACACCAGGTGATGCCGGTAGACCGCGGGTGAGCACTTTAGCTTCGCTTAACTTAACTACTTTCTTTCCTGCTACAACAGCTTTCTTTTCCTCCTTAGCTTTTCTAGCACTCCATACAGTCTCGGGTCTAGCTTGTACTATGAATACGTTCTGTGGGAATGGCAAGTCCATATCAATAGCCCATTCAATATCCATTGCGCGACCATAATGCTTCTCTATGAGATTACCTAGTTCAGCTAATCTCTTGACTTCATCGTCGTTTAAACTAGGTGCATCTGGGTCGAATAAGGGGAATCTGGGATCTGGTAGCTTTATAGTTTCATTCTCTCCTTTTTCAGGGTTAAAGACTATTGCAATAGTCTTCTTATTGACTTTCCTCTCTTTTATCTCAAGAGTATTCTTATCTACAACCCATTCATCAGGAGTTACCTTGCCACCAACAACAGCTTCTCCAAGGCCCCAAGCACCTTCGATAACTATTACGTTAGTATCACCAGTTACTGGGTGTAGAGTAAACATTACTCCAGCAGACCTACTGTTAACCATTTTCTGTACAGTAACACTCATAAGAGCTCTTTCATGTGGTATACCCTGTGCTACACGATAGAAGATTGCTCTACTAGTAAATAGACTTGCCCAGCAATCTTTTACTCTCTTTACAACAGCATCTTCTCCATAGACGTTCAGGTATGTCTCCTGCTGACCAGCAAAACTAGCTTCAGGCATATCTTCAGCTGTAGCACTACTTCTTACAGCAACACGTAGTTTATTGGGATCCATATTAAGTCTAGAAGCTAGTTCTCTATAGGCCTTCCTAATACTCTCTTCTATTTCTGGAGGCATAGGCGTCTCTTTTATCATTTGTCTAATTTTACTACTTGTTTCGTCTAATGCCTTCTTATCATTAACATCGAGGTCTTTGAGCATAGAATAGATTTTTTCGCCAAGCCCTGTTTTGTCTAAGAAGTACTTGTATGCATAGGCTGTTACAGCAAATCCTGGCGGTACTGGTATTCCTGCTCTAATCATTTCTCCTAAGTTAGCGTTTTTACCACCTACTAGAACTACATCGTCTTTAGTTACTTCTTCAAGCCATAGAATAAACCTCTTTTCTTTAGGAGCTTCACTCATACCATATCAACCTCTCCTTGTTACAGACTAATTCCTCTAGTGGTTTTATAAGTAATTCGCTTACATAACTAATACAGTATTAACTAGGTAATATAGAGGTAAGTATAGGTATACTAGAAGTACATACACGATGCAACCTAGAAAGAATTTATAAATACAGAAAGACCACTAACACCAATTTAAAGCTTTAATTAGAAAGAATGATCTTACGTATAATGTTCAGAAGCTAATCCCTTCATCACATTATCAGCCGCGTCATCACTCATCATTTCTTTCTTATCTTTGGTTTTCTAACTCTAGGCCTCCTAACTCTACTCTTTAACACGCTCCAGTAAAACCATGCCTGCCTCTTAAATCTATGTAGTCTATGTCTATCTTTTAACTTTAATGATTTAGCTGGTATCATTGATCTAAATCCATTCACGCTCTTTAATGTAACTATTGATATAGCTATTGCATGTATTATCTCCCATTCTCTAATTTTCGAAATAATATCGTTTATGTGGTTATCCAAGAACTTCGTTGTATGTATAGCTTTTAGAAAAACGTCGTGTTCTAAAATATTTCTCAGCATGAGTATATTTGTTTCAATACCTGTAATAGTATACTCGGTTAGAGCTCTAATCATTCTCTTGATAGCTTCTTCACGTGAAGGAGCCCAAGCTATTAATTTAGCTATTAAGGGATTATATTCAGATGGGACTACAGACCCTTTTGTAACACCACTATCAACTCTGATTCCAGGACCACTGGGTTCAATATATTCTTCTATAGTACCAGGGCTCGGCATCATAGATATTGGGTTTTCAGCATTAATTCTAACCTCTATAGCATGCCCATGCATTACTATATCTCTTTGCTTAAGGGATAGGTTATTCTCTAAAGCTATAAGCAATTGATGTTTAACGATATCTATTCCGGTAATCATTTCTGTTACAGGATGCTCTACCTGAAGTCTAGCATTTATTTCCATGAAATAATGCTTTCTAGTCTTTAGATCAAAAAGCATTTCAACAGTTCCTGCATTTACGTAGCCTATGTATTTCATGAGCTTTACTGCATCACTCGTTATTTGCTCTCTTTCTTTACTATTCAATACTATAGCTGGTGCTTCTTCAATTAGTTTTTGATGTCTCCTCTGAACACTACAGTCTCTCTCATATAGATGTATAACATTGTCTCCATCACTAAGTATCTGCACCTCTATATGCTTAGGATCATCGAGGTATTTCTCAACATATAGTCTTCCATCTCCAAAGGCGTTTTCAGCTTCTTTAGTAGCTTGTTCAAATAGTTTCTCTGCTTCTTCATCACTTCTAATAAGCCTAATACCCATTCCTCCCCCGCCACTAACAGCCTTCAAGAGAACAGGGTATCCATGTTCTCTAGCAAACTCTACTATATCGCTAGGATCTTTTACAATCATCCATGGAAGTGTAGGAATACCTGCTTTCTCAGCCATTATCTTTGCCTGTACTTTGTCTCCAGCTAACTCCATAGACTCAGGTGAAGGACCGATGAATACAAGTCCCGCCTTTCTTACTCTACGGGCAAACTCGGGGTTTTCGGAAAGAAAACCATATCCTGGATGTATAGCATCGGCTCCAAGTTCTTGAGCTGCCTCAATAATATCGTCGATATCTAGGTAGCTAGATACTTGGTAATCTAGAACCATATATTTTCTATGAAGACTCTTTTTATCGACATTAGTATAAATGCCGAGGGGGATCCAACCAAGTTCTCTAACACTACGTGCAATCCTAATCGCTATTTCTCCACGATTAGCAATTAGTACACTATATCTCTGCAAACCACTACCCATGATCGTATCCCATCCACTTCTACAATGACTCAAGCTATATAATGCACAACTATATATTTTTCTCCCTAAATGCATCTAGGCTCTAACACATATACTATCAAATAATATCGTAGATAAAGTGTACGTCTAGATTATAAAAGTTAATTCTCTATAACAACCCAGTATTACCCCATAATTTCGACCAAAGCATATTCTTCTCGAGCTCCTACATAACCAGAATTTCTAGATTATCTATGTTCTTCACAATCTTCATAATTTCGTTTAGATCATTTAATCCTTCAATTTGTCTTAAAGCAATTAATCCATCTTCAGATATAGCTCCTACACGGTAAATATATAGGCTACTGCCTATAGTCTCTATAGCATGGAGTATGCCTCGGTCAATTAATAATCTAATAATAGTCTCTACATCATGTTTTGAAGGATAGGGTATAGTAGACGGATGAGTATGTGCTGATATACAATGTCTAATATGTGGAATAATTACTCTATCAACATCACCTTCTACAATAAATGCTTTACCATTAAAAAGTAAAGCTAGAAAATACTCTCTATGATCCTTTATAGACTTAAGGCTATACTCCTTCATTCTATAATGGAGTGTATGCATGTATACGGTTTTCACTATATTATATAATCTAGTATAGGGCATTGTAGCATTAGACCCTATAGAAAAGACTACATTATCTAAATCCCATTGTTCAGAAAACAATTTTATACTATCTACGGGATCGTACCTACAGCCGACAGGATATACTTCAATAGTACTGGGTACTTCTTGAGAATATGGGTCAATACTACTTATAAACAATGTATCACAAAACGCATCATCTACAACGTCTTCAAAAAAGTTTGTTAATCTACATAAAAAACCTAGGTATTTCGTAACATGATCATCTATTAAGAACGCCCTCTTACCAGATCTAGTCATCGTAGATCACTGTAATTCATGTAAAGGCGTTTCTCGCTATGAGTGAATATATCTCAATAATTCTATAAATACTTCTTAAGTCAATGTATTCATCAACTTTATGGGCTAGACTAGGATCTCCGGGTCCATACGATATAGCGTTTACTCCGGCTTCAGTGTAATAGTGTAAGTCAAGGCCGCCGGTGCACACTACTTTACGGGGCTCTCTACCAATGACTTCTTTTGCAGCAGTATTTACTTTTTTAACTAATCGAGAATCAGGTTTAGTAAATGCTGGCTGTAGCCTAGCAACAATTTTTATATCAATGTTCACCTTAGTTGCTTTAGAAGCTTCATCTAGGTACTCTAGTAGTTCTTTCTCAGCATCTTCTACATTTTCTTCAACAATAAGTCTACGGTCTATACTAAATCCTACTAGACCCGGTACTATGTTTATGCTTCCGGGAGCTACTAGTTTTCCTCCCAAAACCATAGTTGCTTTTTTAGACTCTGGTTCATCATATTCATAGTTACTTCTTCGAGACTCTATCCTAGGCTTTATATTATCGATAATATACTTAGCTAGATACACCATTTTCTCAAAAGCATTATCTCCTTTCCAAGGAGTACTGCCGTGGGCTTGCCTTCCTTTAACATATACTTCAGCCCATACAGCACCTTTATGCCCTATCCATATAGTTTCTAATCCACTTGGTTCAGCAATTATTGCCCAATCAGGTCTACTCTTCAATTCTCTAACAAGGTATCCAGTACCAGTTTCACCACCTATTTCTTCATCGGGTACAATTGCTGCTTCAATAACGTGGTCTTTAGGTTCTTTAGTGGAAGAAAGATATGCTATAGTAGATATAATTGCTGCAATCCCTCCTTTCATATCCACGGATCCACGTCCATAGACTCTGTAGTCTATTCGCTTAGGCTTAAATGGATCAGTAATACTCCATCCCTCTCCAGGAGCAACAACATCATAGTGACCATTGAACTGTAGAACTCTTTCGCCAAAGCCTATCCTAGCCAACAATATATACCTTGGCTTACTGGGATTCATTGACGCAGACAAATGCTTTACTATATAATCCCTAGGAACTTCATGAATAGTTACATGAACTCCATATTCCTTCAAAATATCGCTATAGTATTTAACAATATCATAGTAAGACTCTCCCAATACTGTAGGAAACTTTATACTCTCTACTAAAACTCTTTCACTTAACTCATAAACCCAGTTAGGCAACTTCATATAAAACACCTATGAGACTACGATACTACCTAAGAATCAAATAATTATTAATAGAATATAAAGACTCGTATCAACATTCCTAACTAATACATTAATACTTCCTGATCCACCTATATACTTAATTACTTAATTAAGAATATCCACACTCATAATAGTTAGATTAATAGTTAAAAACATAGATTAGCTTACAATAATAAATACTTAGTGATGAGTAAAACTGCTTAAAGTAGAATAACAGTATAGTATATGGAGGATAACCGCTATGAGGAGATTTAGAGTCGAATCAGCTACTGGAAAATATATCGACATAGAAA
The DNA here is from genome assembly GCA_015522345.1 of Desulfurococcales archaeon. Lineage (GTDB taxonomy): Archaea > Thermoproteota > Thermoprotei_A > Sulfolobales > Desulfurococcaceae > WAML01. The sequence continues at coordinate 9,860 of WAML01000189.1, read as the reverse complement.
TTGTCGATGGATATAAAGATATGTTGAAGGCTAGAGTCGTTGGTGAGAATAAAGAATACACTATTAGAATAATACGTTTTGACGAAGAACTAAAACAGGCAATCTTAGAGATAAATGGTAATATAATTAAAGTTACTGGAGTCTCAAGAGGTATAATGATAAACGGTATTCCATCTATAGTTAAGAGAGTTATAGAGTATATACCGGTGGGAATTAGTAGAGAAGACTTTGATAAAAGAAAAACACCATTACCTATAGAAAGGGGAATTATAACAGCACCTATTTCCGGTAAAATAATTGAAGTAAAAGTAAAGCCAGGAGATCACGTAACAAGCGATAGCATTGTAGCACTTATGGAATCTATGAAAATGGTTACAGAGATAAAAGCTGGTATCGAAGGAGTAGTTGAGGAAGTTTATGTAGAAAAAGGAAAAGCAGTAAATAAAGGAGAAAAACTTGTTAAAATAAAACTTGCTGAAGAATCAAAGAAAACAAAGAAACACAAGTAAGATAAAAACTTAACTTCACCAAATACTTCATTACGGCTATTCTGTTAATTAAAGTATAGTTACATTAGTGTTATAGAGGCATATTACCATGTTTTCTAGGTAGAATCTCTTCCCTTTTCTCCCTCAATGCTTCTAAAGCCATGTATATCTTCTTTCTAGTTTCACTAGGCATTATAACGTCGTCTATATACCCTAGTTCAGCGGCTCTATATGGGTTAGCGAATAATCTTCGATACTCAATTAATTTTTGCCTCATAAATTCTTCGGGATCCTTGTGTTTAGCTGCCTGTTTTCTATATAGTATTCTAACCGCTCCTTCAGGTCCCATAACAGCTATCTCTGCTGTAGGCCATGCAAACACTATATCTGCTCCTAAACTCCTACTTCCCATAGCAATATATGCTCCTCCATAAGCTTTTCTTAGAACAATAGTAATCTTAGGTACTGTAGCTGATGCATATGCATACAGTATTTTCGCACCATGCCTTATTATGCCTCCATGTTCTTGGTCCAGCCCTGGCATAAAACCTGGAGTATCAACGAAAGTTATTATGGGTATATTGAAGGCGTCAAGAAATCTTACAAATCTAGCTATTTTCACACTAGCATCAATATCTATTACTCCAGCATTGACAGCTGGTTGATTAGCTACAATACCTACTACATAACCTCCTATACGTGCAAAACCTATTACAGCTGATCTACCAAAATCCTGTTGTACTTCAAGAAATTCTCCATTATCTACAATACTATAGATTATATTTTTCACATCATAAGACTTCATAGGATCTGATGGAACTAATGTATCTAATTCAGGAGTCTCTCTATACCATGGATCCCCTGTATCTATGTACTCGGGTTCATCATTATTACTTGAGGGAATGTATCTAAGGAGTCTTTTAGTTATCTTGAAAGCATCGTCTTCGTTTTCTGTAACAAAATGAGCTACACCACTAGTTGTTGCATGAATATATGCTCCACCAAGTTCTTCAAAGGTTACATCGACTCCAGTAGCTGCTTTAACTACTTGAGGCCCTGTTATAAACATGTATGAGCCTTTAGTCATTATTATGAAGTCTGTTAATGCTGGACTATAGCTAGCTGCTCCAGCACAAGGACCTAGTATAAGGCTTATCTGTGGTATAATACCACTAGCTTTTACATTTGCTGCAAAGATTTTTCCAGCTGCATGTAGACTAGCTACTCCCTCTTGAATACGTGCTCCTCCGCTATCCCATAATCCTATAACTGGTGCTTGATTCTGTATAGCCATTTCTATAATTCTAGCTATCTTCTCTCCATGGGCTTCACCTATACTGCCCCCCATGACAGTAAAATCTTGTGCAAATACATAGACTAGTTTATCCTCTATTCTACCATACCCAACTACTACTCCATCTCCAAGATACTTCACTTTTTTAAAATCAATACCCAGTTCATCATAGTATCGGGAACGAGTCGTCATTAGCCAGCCAAGTTCTTGAAAAGAACCTGGGTCAAGTAGTTTCTCTAGTCTTTCACGAGCAGTTAATTTTCCCTTCTTATGCTGTATCTCTATTTTCTCTTGGCCTCCTCCTTCAATACTTTTCTTCCTTAACTCCTTAAGTTCATCAAATAATTCATCCAAAGACTTATAATCTAGAGACAAACTAGTTACCTCCTCCTACTAAGTATAGCTACTGTAGAATATGTGGCTATACCGCCAATGTTCTGAGCCAACCCTATTTCTGGGTCGCTAGCTTTATAGCCTGGGAAATCACCTCTAAGTTGCATAACAACTTCAGCTATTTGATAGACACCCGTTGCTCCAACAGGGTGGCCTCTAGCCTTTAATCCACCGCTAAAGTTTACTTCAGGTTTATCTCCCTTACCAAATCTACCTTCTTTCCATAGTTTAACAGCTTCTCCTTTTCCAGCAAAACCTAAGTCTTCTAGAGCAAGATACCCGGTTATATGAAAAGCATCATGTACCTCTACGTAATCAATATTCTTTGGTGTAACTCCAGCCATTTCATATGCTTCTCTAGCAGCTACAACCGTAGATTTCAAAGTTAATAGATCTTCTCTACTCCCTAGATCTACGCTATCAGTTGCAAAACCCAGGCCTATTACTTCAACTAAAGTATCTCTACCCATAGTCTTAGCTACTTCTCTAGCTTTCTCTTCACCTCTAACGAGTATGACTACAGCAGCTCCATCACCTAGTGGACTGCAGTCAAAGAGATGTAGAGGATCAGCTACTACTGGACTATTAAGTATAGTTTTAAGATCTGTTTTACGAGGTAGTTGAGCATATGGGTTATAGGAAGCGTATTCATGCATTCTAAGAGGCCAGTAAGCCATATCTTCTCTAGTATAGCCATACTTACTCATATATAGACGGGCGACTAAGGCATTTAATCCAGTGAAGCTAGCTCCATAGAATACCTCGTATTCTCTATCGGCTGCCATGGCTAAGGCAAATGTAGCGTCTGAAGTAAGTTTCTCAGTAAGCTTTTCTATACCACCAACTGCAACAACATCTACAAGACCTGAGCCCAATAGAGAATATCCAGTGTAAAAAGCTGCTCCACCACTGCCACAGGCAGCTTCTACTTTAAATGCAGGAATACCTCTTAAGCCACTATAGTCGGCCATTAACGCTCCGATGCTCTCTTGTTCCATAAGTACTCCAGAAGTCATATTACCTACAACTAGAGCTTTAGGCTTTAAACCACCAGCATCTTCTATGGCTTTCTTCATAGCTTCAGAAAAAAGATCTCTAGCGCTCCTATTATACCATCTACTTATTTTAGTTAAACCAACACCAACTACAAATATTCTTTCACGCATAAACTATAGCACCAAGATAATATTTTTCTCTAAGCAAATATGTATTTAGATGTTCTAGATGAGATACAATATAGGCTATCCTATAAAAAATTCATCTCCAAAAACAATTTATTGCCTATATACTAAATAATTTAGACACAGTCTCAAAAAATGAGACATTTTAATTAAACCAATAATTTAAATCTATCCCTATGACAGAGAAAGATTCTAGAGAAATAGGAGGCGAATAAATTGTCTAGTATAGGGGTAATAAGTTCAAAAATAGTGAAGTTTGTTGCTAGAAAAGCCGTAGGACTAACCGTAGACGACAACGATTTAAGAAGATTAACAGGCTCAGCTATATACCCTGTAATGCGTGAAGCTGTAAAAAGAGTTGCCAGCGAAATAGTTACAACTAGGAATGGCTTACTTAGATGCAATATTTGTGGTAAAGGACCATTTACTAGACGGGGCCTGTATCTCCACTTTATAAGAGTACATAGATATGATATACTGGGCTTACTTGAGGAAGAATATAGTAGAATAGCTAAACTCCTCTATATATAAGTCTAAGAACGGTCCCCTAGGGGTGGAGTATCTTCATTTATCAGTTTTGGAGTCACCGGTCATCCCAATTACATATACATGCTCAAATACTAATAACGTTTATTTCAAGAGATATATCTTAAGAGTATTAATTATATAATTTCATTCTAGCCTGGTATTTCCTTCATTATCAAGTATATATTGTATTTTAGCTTCCTCTCTTGAACTTCCTCAATATAACTTGTCGACTGTTCTACATAATCCTGTTTTACTACTTTAGCGATAACTACTGTAGGTATATTACCGTAGAAGGTATAGTATGCAGCATATATTATGTGCTCCAAGCCTTTACCACCGCTGGTAAGGTCTATTCTTATATATCCCCAGGGAGGTATGTATGCTACAACCCATCCATGTGCTCCTCCACCATAGAAATAATATGTTAAATATCCTTCAGCTTCAACGCTTGTGCGTGTATAGTTCTCATATACTTTATCCAAATACACTACGCCTATTTCGAGATACGAAGGAATACTCGCTCCTCTCAATAAAGTAATTAATAGATTTGCTTGATCATCACAGTCTCCTTCTCCATAAACTATCGTTTCCCAAGGGTGTCTTGGAGGAAAACGTGTTGAATACTCTACATTCTCGTCAATCCAGTTAAGAGCTCCAAGCAGGTAGGCTAACGGAGTTTCATTATGTTCAGCCTTAATATAGTCAATTAACAATTTAACTAAAGGATTAGTATAGTTCCAAAGACCTGTTTTATTAACTAGTTCTTCATCTTCTATAACTATTTCATCCCAATTACCCGCTTGCTTTAACCCAAGATTCTTTATTTCTAGAATTCTCTGTGTTATGTTTATGTAAACTCTGTATTTTACATAAACAGATATGCTCTCGTTTACACCTAAGTAAGCCGACTTATTAAGTACTCCCTTGAGTTTAGGATTACCTTCTCTATCATACTCTATTACATATTCAGCAGGATACCCATTAATATAGAATTTAGTTTCAAGAGTACGTTGAGACGACGTATTTAAAGGATAGTCAAAGACTAGGATATCAGTCTCAGATATATTAACTGGTTTGCTACCTAAGTTAGTTACATTATTTCCTATAATAATCTCTAAATAGGTACCTATCGATAAACCACTATAATTATTTAAAGAATCATTGCTTGAGACAATGAATTCTGGAGGAAATGTACTGAATACTAATAATGCAAGTAATAAGAGCACACTGTATACTTGTTTTAAATAAGTATCCTTATTATGTACTACATACATTAGGCACCATCTCAATAAATCATTTGCCAATGAATTATTTTATCTCTTACTAACCTTCTACTAATGCAATCCATTAAGAATTAGCGGAATAGCCTAAGAAACGTGGTTTTGCTCAAAAGATATTAATTCAGACAATTAATAAGAAGCATTATTGTAATTAACTTATTTACTTCGTAAAGTAGTTTGTTGGTTTATAGAAATAATATACAAACTAGGTCTAATTACTTGATCTTCTGCGATGTTTGTTTTATCTATCTCTTTAGTATGACTAGTTTTACGCTAGTTAGTCCTTTTATTGCTTGGATTAATGGTTCTATTACTTCGTTTAAGTCCATGTTTAAGTCGTGGCTCATTTTCTCTGCAATTTCTTTAATACTGTGTTTTCCATCACATAATAGCCATACGTAATATGCTAATGGACTTAGTTCATAGACTTCCTCTGAGGTAAGGGCTACATAGAAGTTCTCGTTTTCTTCACCTAAGTACTGCCCTTGTCTTTCTGGATGCATGTCCTTAACTTTATCAAAACTATAGTTTTCAATCACTAGTACTTACCTCTCTTACCTTTATATGACCGTCTATACCCTCTGTAAGACGTATTTGGTGCTTTAGGAGACTTCTCTGGTATAGAGTCTTTAGTGGGAACAGAGTCTTCATCAGCAGTACTAACTTTTGTTTGGGAACCGATATTTAGTTGTACTTGCCCTCTAAAACTGCTTGTCCAAGCACCCTCGATCTCTACTACATCACCTTCTTTTAAAGAACCAGCTTTTCTACCCCACAACGTTACTCTTATTCGTCCAGATTCATCTCCTAGTACTGCATCACTTATAGTTCTAGGGCCTTTCCTCGTCTGTATAACGTGTGGAGGACCTGCTTCTAATACTCTAGCAACAATATGTACGTTTTCCTGATTTGGTTTAAGATTTATAATAGAGGTTTTCTTCTCGGATTTAGACATTTTACGTTTCGACTCCAGAGGTTCGAATTATGTTATGGGTCTACATTTGTTCTAGGTGGTATTTAAATCTGTTGCATGACATATATGTAGTGTTATTCCATAATTTTCTAATAATTCTCTTAAAAATCTTAAACAATAGCTTATATTATATCTACACCAGAATAAATGACTCTTATCCTTCTTATCTGTTGAGCCAAACTTTTTAATTGTTATTTCAAATGACTTACTAAGTATTCTAGAAATCTCTGACTCTATATCGCCTGGATACTCACTATACAATACATATGCAACATAACGTATGTGTACACTAGGCTCCATAGTCAAGTAATCAATATGCCATCTAGGTCTTTTATCTTTAATAAAATGCCTCCTTACTCTAGAATACAGTCCTCCAGTACCCAATGCACTACCAACATAGAAGTATGTGCCTCGCTTAAACCATACTCTTCCAAGAGAACCAACTCTTTTAACAATGTCATTACCAACCTCTATTACCAGTATGTAAACACCTTTCTTCCTAGGAATACACCATAAGTTAGTCGCCATCTCCATACCTCTGGTATACTAATGAATATTACTAGAGGCCAAGCATTATAATTCTATCACTATTACACTTAGTTAACGTAGAGGTGGCTCTGCCTTGGATGATAAATTGATTAAAGAACTAAAAGAGTCTATAGATGAAGTAGTATTCTTTATAAAAGGAGGCCCCCACCCTAAGGCTAAAAAACTTAGAAGAACATCCTATGTATTCCTCACAATGCCCGATCCTACGAGCATAAGCACTATGATAGGGATATCATTGTTTACGGCTAGCAAAATATTGGAGAAACACAGAGTGAAGGGAGTTAAAGACTATATGGAGGAGTATAGTATTAGAGTTAGAGAAATCCTTGAGGTAGTGAAAGAGTTTAGGTATAAAAAATTAGTTCTAGACTAAAAATAATCAGCTGAGCAACTCTTCATCACATCTTCAGCTGAAAACCGGGTTCTTCATCTAATTTAACTAGATATCGTACAGGATATATTAAGGACTTTCTGCTAGCTATACCTATGTAGTAAAGCTTAGGCTTAAGTGGAGGACCAAAACGATATGCCAGCGAGTATTGCTAATCTCTTGCATCTAGCACATAGATTTGTAGAAGAGCTTAGCAAGCCTTTTGTAGGTAGAGAAGAAGAGGCCAGGGCTATTGCTTTAGCCATAATAACTGGTGAACATATTGTATTAATAGGTGAACCTGGGACAGCTAAATCAGCTTTAGCAAGAAGAGCAGCTGAGCTAATAAATGCTAGATTCTTTAAATACTTGCTCACACGTTTTACTGAGCCAGATGAATTGTTTGGTCCACTCGACATAAATGCTTTAAAACAAGGAAAATATGTTCGAATAACACGTAATAAACTACCTGAAGCAGAAATAGCGTTTATAGACGAGATCTTTAATGCTAATTCAGCTATACTAAACATGTTCCTAACTATAATGAATGAAAGAATACTCTACGACGGATATAATGAAATAAAAGTACCTCTATGGACGATGATTGCAGCCAGTAATCAAGTACCTGATGAACCAGAGCTACAAGCACTATATGATAGATTCCTTTACAGACACTTTGTAAAACCTGTAGCAGAGAATAAGTGGCTTGAACTACTTGATGCAGTATGGAAGATAGAAGCTGGTTACTACATTCATGCCGAGCCATTGCTTACAATGGATCATATAAGGTCTTTGAATAAACTATTATTCGAAGTCGACCTATCTAGAATTAAAGAAAAACTAGTGAAAATATACGCTATACTCGAAGATCATGGAATACACGTAACCGATCGTAGAAAGGGTAAGGCGTTAAAAGCTATCGCTGCCTCAGCTCTACTAGAAGAAAGGACTGTGGCAACAGAAGAAGACTTACTTGTTCTAAAAATAATTGCGCCAAGAGATAAAGATGAAGCAGAACAAGTATATGCTGTATTAATGGATGAAATAAAGGCTGCTGAGAGATACTTAAGAGAACTTGCTGAAATTGAAGCAAATATTAGAGAAGCAAAACAATATATAATGAGTATAACAGAGTTTGAGCCACGGCTAGTAGACTATCTACGTAGTTTTGAAGCTGTTAGAGATAAAGTACGTAGAATAGCTGAAGAAACAAGTGATGAAGCTATAAGAAGAAGAGCATTGGATATTCTAGCTGAAATAGGCGATGTAATTACATTGATTAGGAGGAAATTGGGAATATAGATAATAGGTAGTATAATAAGGGAAAATCTAGGTTGAGCTACAATAAATTCTTTAGAGAAGACGACATCGAAGGAGTACTTAAAACAATTAGATATGAAGATCCCATAGTTAAGTATAGAGGGAAGAAAGTATTACGTCTAGTATCGATACTACTTGACAAGAGAGACATTGATATAGATATAAGCACCGCTATAGATGTTTTCTACACATTCTATCTACCATATCCTATATTGAAAGATAGAGAATCCATTAAGCAAAAACAAGAAAATACATATAAATTAATTAATTCAATGCTCCAATCCAATTATATCCATGATGTAAGGAGTAGAACTGTAGCGGATAATTTAATGAGTAGCATTGCAGCAAGTATATTTATTACGGAAATAAGGAAGCGGCTCTCAGGCTTTATGAATTCAAGTGGTCAAGGACCTCGTGAGAACAAGTCTTCTAAAACACTAGATAATACACTAGAGTCTAGCGATAAAGACTTGTTTAGAAAAGGTGTTGACAGAGCACTAGCTTCTACAATGAATAATTTAGAGAATATAAAGAAGTTAAGAAATATCATTGAAGGCGAACAACCAGGTACTGTAAGCATGTTAGCTTTTGAAGAATACGCTCCCCAGTTAATAAAATTGGCTAGAGACGCTGAAGTAAGAAAGATCCTTGAATTAGTATCTGGCGTAAAACCATGGAATATGAAGATACCTAAAAAGAAAGCCAGATACAAGCACGGTGAAATAATAGGCTATGAACTAGGTAAGGATATTGAAAGAGTGGTTCCATCAACTCTAGCTCTACCCGATGAACTCTTTTATCTAAAGCTCTTAGAAGGCAAACTACTCCTCTATAGAAAGGTGTTGAGTCAAAGCCATGGACCACTCTATTGTCTCTTAGACAAATCAGGAAGTATGGATGGATTAAAGATGATATGGGCTAAAGCTGTAGCACTAAGTCTTTACATGAGGGCTTTAAAAGAACACCGAGAATTCTATTTCAGGTTCTTCGATAGCATACCATATCCTCTGGCTAAAGTTGATCGTAGGCCTAAGGCCCAGCAAGTACTAAGACTTATAGAATACATTGCACGTGTTAGAGGAAGTGGTGGAACAGATATTTCTAGAGCAATAATATTAGCTGCAAACGACATTAGAAGTGGGGCTGTAAAAGATACAAGTGATATAGTATTGATAACTGATGGTGTAGATAGAATAGCTGAGCAACTAGTTAGCTATAATCTCAAAAAAGCTAATGCTAGACTAATAACAGTTATGGTTTTAGGAGATAACAAGAGTTTAAGGAAAATATCTACTAAGTATTTTATGGTAACTAAATTATCTAGAGAAGATGTACTACAGGTTGTAGAAGCATAAACTTCTTATACATTCGGTGATTAAATGGATGGTTATGATCCTTTAGAGTTAACGAATAGGATATACAGAATAGTTTCTCGTAAGAGAAACGGATTAGAAGAAAGACTTTATTTTAGATTCAGAAGAGAT
>WAML01000188.1 GCA_015522345.1 Desulfurococcales archaeon | reverse complement strand
GTATAAGAGAGGAGAAAAATATTTGTTAATGAATATAAAAAGTCTTCATTTATTGTTGTTGGGTGGAGATTTTCTCTAGTATTCTCTTTAAATCTATTACACTAACTACTCTACCTGGCGTCTCTATTACTCCTCTAACGTGGTCTCCTACCTCATTTGGTGGTGGGAGTATTCTATCTTCTGCTACTCTAGCTACTCCAACAACGTCTTCTACAGCTATGCCTATGAGCTCGTTGTCATGGTTTATTATTACAGCTTCTCTTAATCCATTACTATTGGCTATATTTAAGAACATCGAGATATCAATTAATGGTACTATTTGTCCTCTCAAATTGAAGACTCCAAGTATATACTGTGGGGCTCCTGGGACTGGTGTATAACTCTTTATTTTTACAACTTCTCTCACGTCTAGTATATTTAGCCCCCAGTATTGTTTACCGAGGGTGAAAACAAGTATTTGTAATTCTTTGCCCATACCCATTCACCCCCATTTGAGACTATATAAGTGATGTAGGATCTATAATCAAACATACTTTTCCATCACCAAGTATTGTAGCTCCTGAAAAGCCCTTTACATTGGATAGAAGCTTATTCAGCGGCTTAACAACGATATCCTCTTGCCCTAATATTTCATCTACACTAAATCCTACATACTTACCCTGTTTCTCGATTATTACGATATAATTCTTAGAAGTCCCTCCATTGTGCACGTTCAGTAACTGGGCTAAGTCATGTATAGCTATGAGTTTCCCTTGGTACTTAATTACCTTCGACGAACCTATATCATTTAAATTCTCTATCTTCATAGTAGTGGATACAACTGATACTGGGATAGCGTATACGTGCTCTCCTAGTTTTACGAGTAAGGCCCTTAGTGTTGCCATGCTAACTGGTATCTTAAACATTACCTTCAATTCTTCATCAACCTTACTATGAATCTCCATAGAACCTCCCATTGACTCTATACTATGTTTTACTTCATCAAAACCACTCCACATGTTATTCTTTAGAGAAAATCCTGGAAGAGTAACCAACATTAGCATTTCTTCTGTAGTCATTTTCTCTATTGTGGAAGCAGGAATTAATCCCAATTCAACAGCTCTTCTAGTTATTTCTTCCGGATCCATGCCTCTTCCGTCCGATTCTATAGTTATTATTACATGATTTCCTTCTCTATATGCTATGACTTTCACCGTACCTATTGATGGCTTTCCTTTCTTCTTTCTTGTCTCAGGATCTTCTATGTCGTCTCTAATCATTATCTCTATTACTTTGAATAAGGGATTAGCCAGTTCTTCAAGAACTTTTCTATCTAGGGCTATCTCTCCACCCTCGTAATAGATATCTACTTCCTTATTGTATTTCTCAGAGTACTCACTAACTAATCTAGGGAGTCTCTTGAATATGTGGTGTAGAGGGACTAGTCTCATTTGCATAATTTCGTTCTGTAGTTCATTAACCAGTCTTTCAAATGTAACTAATACTTCCTTTAATGGCTGTATATCGTATTGATTAGCTATTGATAGAAGTCTGCTTTTTACGAGAACTAGTTCTCCTGCTAGATTGAATAGCACGTCTAAACTCTTTACGTTAACTCTTACTTCCTCTAATTTCTTTGAATCGGGAGACTCGGTTTCGGAAGTGGGGGTTTCTTCTACTTCCTCTATTTTCTTGAATAAACTCTCTAACTCCGATATTGTATCAACAGGTTTTTGTACGGTTATGCTCGTAACATCTACACCTAGTTCACTCGCATCTACTTTCTTCAGATTATATTCTGCAAGGTCGTTTATCTCCTTAATAGCGTCTTCTAGATCTTCAAGCTTCTTTACACCAATGAGCACATATATCGTGTCTGTTGACTTCTTTATAACGTCTTGTCCAGAGGGGATAGTCTTTATGATATCGCCTCTTTCACCAAGTTTCTGGAGTGCTTGGAAATATCTTATTACAAGCATAGAGGCGTCGGTAAACTTTAGTCTTAACACATATAAGTTATAGCCTTTAGCAAGAGTTTCAGCTAATTTCTGTTTTTCCATATCCGTTAGATTATACAAGTCTTTGGGCGGACTCCACTCCTCTTTAGAAACTGGTGGTTCTACAGATTCTTTTTCCTCATCCTTAGGAGATGGTTGTAGAAGCCCCACATCCTTTATAACATTCTCTATCTCAGTTGTAGCTTCCAGATTCCCTGTTTCTCCTGGTTTAAATGATCTTAGAAATTCTAGGGCTGATTCAGCTTCTTTTTCTATTTCTTTAACATAGTTTTCATCTTTTATAGACCCTGACCTGGTTTCGGTGCTTTGTTCACCACTACTAGATTCACTTATTTTTTCGCCCTCTATTGATGTAATAATGTTCTGTATCTCCTTTATTATATCAGTGGTGTCGGATTCTATCATTCCTTTTGTAGAAAGTTCGTCTAGGAGCTTTGATAATGTGTCGGCAACTCTATAAAGTACATCAATAATCTTTTTATTAATTTCTACTCTATCTTTCCTAACTAAGTCTAGTAAGTCTTCAGCCTTATGAGCTATTTCAGAGATCTCATTTATGCCAAGTGTTGCAGCATTACCCTTTAGGCTATGCATTATCCTAAATATTTCGTTAATTACTTCCTTATTTTGAGGTTCTTTCTCTAACTTTGGTATTAAGTAGTTTAGATTTTCAATGAAATCCATTGCTTCTTCTACAAATATTTCAATAAATTCTCTATCACCTTCAAACATACACACTCACCTGTTTTTCACGGAGTTTCTTCATAAGAACTTTATTGATTTCAAAAGGTATTTGGTGTAGAGAAAGAACTTTATCTGCACATCCTTTCTCTATAACGCATCGTGGCATACCCCATACTATACTTGTTTTCTCGTCTTGCGCAATAATGTACCCACCAGCACGTCTAACGAGGCATGAGCCCTCGGCTCCATCACATCCCATACCAGTAAATACTGCTACAACAGTATGTCTTCCTACAGTTTCTGCAACAGATTTAAGCGTTACATCAGCAGCTGGTCTTACTCCATGTACTTTAGGACCTCTATCTAACTCTATTACTAGCTTGCCTTTCCGCATACGTACAACCATATGATATCCTCCTGGAGCTACATAGCCATGGCCGGCGAGTACTTCATCTCCTTCACTAGCTTCTTTGAAGTTTATCTCTGAGATCGAGTTTAATCTGTCAGCGAAGCTTTTAGTGAATAGTGGAGGCATGTGTTGTACAACAAGGTATCCAGCTGGTATTTTAGCTGATAGTCTTGACACAACGCTCATGAGTGTTTGTGGACCACCTGTTGAAGCTGCTAGGACTGAGAATACTTGTGCGTATTGCCGTGTTTCTTTCTTCTTTTTAGATAAGGATCTAAGAGTTGTGCGTGCAATCAGTTTTATACGACCTACTGTAGCCAGGGTCTTTACTTTCCTTATTAGTTCTTTTTCTAATTCTCCAAGGTCTAGTACCGTAGGCATGCCGCCAGGCTTAGGTATTACTTCTAATGCACCTGCTTCGAATGCTTCTATAGTGGCTTTAGCCCCTTGTTGGGTAATTGAGCTGAAGACTAGTATTGGAGTAGGTTTCTCGCTCATTATCTTTCTTATGGCTGTTATACCATCCATTCTAGGCATTACAACATCCATAATTATTACATCAGGTGATAACTCATGGGTTAAACGTACTGCTTCTTCGCCATTCTTTGCTTCACCAACAACTTCTATACTAGGGTCTTTTTCTAATGCCTTCTTTAGCACTGTTCTCATTAAACGCGAGTCATCAACGATTAAAACTCTTACTTTATTATCCTTTAGCGGCAATTTCGATCGCCTCTCTAAATTTATTCACTGTAAATGGCTTTGAAATGAAGTGTAAAGCACCTAGTTTCTTAGCTTCTTCTATAACGCTGTCTTGGGCTAGTGCTGATACAATAATCACTTTTGCTTCAGGAACTTTTTGTCTGATATACTTGAGTGCTTTTAGACCATCCATTTCCGGCATATTTATGTCTAAGAATATAATATCGGGCTTTATTGATTCCAGTAATGATATTAGTTCTTCCCCATTTGATGCCTCTCCAATTACTCTATGTCCTAGACCTTCTATGATCTTTCTTATCAATTTCCTCATAAACTTTGAATCATCTGCAATTAATATTCTTAGCTCATTCATAAATAATCACCCACTATTATGCATTGATTAAGATAGTTTGTTTACAATGAATTCTGCAACTTCTTTTACCCTGAGCGTGTATGGGTGTTTTGGGTGTCTTAGGATAAAGACTCCTCTACTTCTATGCTGAAGTATTTCTGGATAGAATGGTATAACTCCTATTACTGGGATACCTAGTAACTTGCTCACTTCCGAACGTAGTTCTACTGCTTGTGCCATATTAGGTGGAACCATGTTTAGTACTACATAGCTTGTCTTGTTGAATTTCTTGAGAACTTGTGCTGTTACGTATGTACCTGTTATATCTTGTTTATCCATTCTCATCATCATTATTGATACATCACTAGATAGTACTGCAAGTAACGTGTCTTCGTTTAACCCGGGATGTGTGTCAAAGATTACATAGTCTACTCCATAAGCTTCTCCCAACTGCTTCGTTACTTCTCTAAAGAACTGCTCCGAGTAACCCTCCTTCAATAGTTTAGCTATTTCCTCGGGCTTCATGCTTGCACCGAGGAATAGTATCTTACCCTTCGGTAAGCCGAGTTGATTAGTTATATCGATTACTACATCCTCTAAAGCGGCTCTGCCGAATATGTAGTCATTTAGTGTTGCCTTCATCATAGACTGCGATACTTGGTAAATAACGTGGAGTCCAGGGCTTGTGAGGTCAAGGTCTATAGTAGCAACTTTCTTACCATACAATGCAAGCATTACAGCTAGATTAGCCGTAGTTGTCGATTTACCTGTTCCACCACGATAAGAATGAATAGCTATACCAACAACCATCTAAATCACCCCCATTACTCCAACAATTCTTCAAGCTTCTTGAGCCTATTCTCGAGTTCATCAAGGCGGTTCAATATTTCTTCAAGTCTACGTTCAAAGGAGGAGACTTTGTTCTCTACTTCCTCTATGTTTGTTTGAGCAGAGAGGAGAGTCTCACTTATTTTTCTCCTAAGCTCCTCCTCTCGTGAATCATGTCTTCTTATGAAATAATGTCTTCCACTCATATATTTCACCCAATTGAGTCAAAATTCAAAAGTTCAATTACTTTCTTAACGTCAAGGATTAGGATCAATTTGCCGTCTCGATTAATTACTTTGTCAATGACTTCACTAGGTATCTTCGTTTTCTTCAGACCATTACTGTTCAGCCTTATAACGCCCAATACATGATCTACTATTAGCCCTATCTCTGTATCTGATGAAATATTCTTGTCGAGTTCCTCAATGTTTATTATCAATACCTTCATCTTATTTCCATCAATCCCCATGCCATCAGTAGGTATTTCTAGTACTTTAGCTAGATTGACCAATGTGACAAGTTTTCCTCTAAGATCCATGATTCCCTCTATGTAGTATGGTGACTTAGGTACTTGCACTATATTCTTTGGCTCAACAACTTCTCGAACATACTTAATGTTGACTCCATAAACGTTATTTCCTACCTTGAAAGTTATGAGTTGTTCTTCGCCAGACATTTAACCTCCACCTCCTTTACCCATGCTATGCTCGAGTGTTTCAATCAGTTTTGACAAGTGTTCTAGATAATTCATTGCTTGACTAGTCAGTTGTTCAGCATAGTCTATCCTTTCTTCTTTGACGGCTTCAAGTGCTTTCTTAATCAATTGTTTAACTTGATTAATTATCAATCGTGCCTGTTTTACAGGCTCTGTTAGCTGAGTCCTTGAAGTCTTCATGATGACATCGTCACCTACTAACTATACTCCTTAGAAAAATGCATTAAACTAATGCATTACTTCGATAGAAAATCGAAATCAGTGGATAATATCATGTATAGCCAGGTATGGTATACTCTATCGTCTGATAATCGAAGTAAAGACATAGAAACGATCTTTAGTTCGATACATAATCGAAATATACCTGGATACTTTAGTTACACTAAAGGGAATAATACTAGTAGAATCTCGAGGAACAGTCTTCAACGTTATTTAGCTAATATAACATAGCTCATCGTCGAACTACTAATGCAGAAATAAGAAGGGCTAGTAGAGAATGAAAACATTCAAAATAAGTGTAGTAAATGTAAAGGAACGTGATATAGATAGAGCATTTAATACTATACTTCAGTTACTACAATTAATTCATCAAGTTAGGATTTATGTTGGAGAAACATCTGATAAAATTATTTATGAGAAAATAGTGAATGAAGCAGAATCAATAATAAAGAAACTATATACTGAGGTATATAGGATTAGACTAACTCCACTTTATCCTCTTTTTAAGAAACTCCAAAGAACTGCTCATAGACTTGCTCAAAAATTTAATAAAAAGATTAAAGTTGTTGTTGAAGGAGCAGATATATATGTTGACAAAAAGATCATTGAAGCATTAACTGATCCCCTGGTTCATATAGTCAGAAACGCAGTAGATCATGGGATAGAAGAACCTAGTGAAAGAATCTCTAAGGGAAAAGATCCCATAGGAACTATATTGATAAAAGCTTCTCGCAGTGGTCCCTACTTAAAGATTACAGTACGTGATGACGGACGTGGAATAGACCCGGAGAAAGTAATTAGAAAAGCTATTGAAAAAGGTATTTTCCCTAGAGAAAAACTAGTGCAGTATACCTGGGATGACGTAATAAAAGCTCTTACAACACCAGGGTTTTCTACAAAAGAGAAAATAACAGAAGTTAGTGGAAGGGGTGTAGGACTAGACGTAGTTAAGAAAAAAGTAGATGAACTAGGGGGAAAGCTATTAATACGTAGTAGGTTGGGTGAAGGAACTGAAATAACCATTATATTACCCCTTGAGGCATCGGTTATAAATTGTCTCGTTGTAAAAGATAATGAACTATTATGGGGAATACCCATTAATAAAGTTAAATACGTACTTCACGATACAGAAAATAGATCCACAATAATATATGAAGGCATGGTGTTAATACCAAGTAAACTTCTAGACAATAATGATTCTAGAGGTAACTACATAGTGTTAGTTGAGAAAAATAAAGACAGCATAAGGGCATTAAGGGTTGACGAAGTAATTGGTGAGTATAGCTTAATAGTTAAACCGGTTCCATCAACGCTAATGAATAATATAGTCGATACAGTTAATGGAATAGCTCTTTTCCAAGGTAAAGAAATAGTATATATTGTTGACCCGAGTAGAGTATGAAATTCATTCAACTCTATTTCTACATAATAAACGTTATTCAGTCATATGGAGAATAATCCATGAATGCTGCCATGTATAGGCATATTTCTACTGCTAGTCGCTGTAAACTAGCTTCTATATCTATACCATAATCCTCATATATGTATTGGTGAGCTATAGTGAAGCTTGCTAGTGTGCATGTGGTTGCTTTGAGTATAATAATGTTTATAGCGGTAGCTACAACAGTTGACATGCTATTTGACAATGCATTGATAACAGCTATAGCATTAATAGCGGTTGGTGCAGTAGCGTTAATAATGAGTACATATTCTATGAAGAGTATAAGGACTATAACTGAACATATAAAAGAAGTTGCAAGGGGCACTCTCAAGGAAATACCAGTAATAGGTGGCACTATAGAGGCTATAACTCTATCTACAACTATAAACAAACTTGTCGGCATGTTGAGGACTTTTATTAATAATTTAAAAGAAGTCTCATCAACTCTAATGAGCCAAGCTACACAAGTCAAACAAGCTTCTAGCCAAATATCAACAAGTATACAGCAGGTATCACAAGCTATACAGGAAGTAGCTAAAGGTGCTCAAATAACTAGCCAGAGAGTTCAAGAACTAGACACTATGTTCAAAGTCATAAAGGATAAGCTAAATACTATGGCTGAAGAAGCCAAGAGCATACTTACCCAAATAGAAAAAGCAAGAAGCTTAGGCGAGGAATCTCTAGAAAGTGGTAGAAGAGTAAAAGAAATGCTTAGAACTATGATAGAATCCCTAGAAGACACATTAACTAAAATGAATGGACTAAATACTGCTATGAAGAGTGTGTCAGAAGTTTCTGCAAGAATTAAGGATATAGCAGATCAGATCTCTCTACTGGCCTTAAACGCTGCAATTGAGGCAGCTAGAGCTGGAGAAGCTGGAAGAGGATTTGCTGTAGTAGCTGATGAAATTAGGAAACTTGCCGAAGACACTAGAAAGAGCACCGAGGTAATAAGCGATGTACTAACGAAGATAGAGAATAGTGTACGCGACGTAGACTCTTCTTTAACAACATTGAGTGAGAAAATCAAAGTTACAAGAGAAGGCACCGAGAGACTAATAGACGCAGTTGATAAAATGTCTAAATCGCAACTAGAAATAGCGGACTTTCTATCAAGACAAAGTAATGATGTTTTAGAAATGAATGAGAAAATAAATGAAGCATCTGAAAAACTTACTGAATTAGCTAGTGTAGCTGAGGAGAACGCAAGTGCTGCACAGGAGGTTAGCTCTGCTGTAGAAGAAACTACTGCTGCTAGTGAACAACTCGCAGCTAGTGCGGCAGAATTAGAAGAAATAGCCAATAAGATACAGGATATAATCAACAAGGCTGGAACTGGGAGAATACAATAAAACATTAAGAACCCTTAAACAAGATTCTTTAAAAGATATAGTTTTTGATT
The DNA here is from genome assembly GCA_015522345.1 of Desulfurococcales archaeon. Lineage (GTDB taxonomy): Archaea > Thermoproteota > Thermoprotei_A > Sulfolobales > Desulfurococcaceae > WAML01. The sequence goes on along the minus strand of WAML01000188.1, from coordinate 9,457 downwards.
TTTTCTTACATAACATGTTTGTTTAATTACATGAATAAAATATTTGTCACTTGTATTGCTCTTAAATATTGTGTATTTGCATTGAGTTTTAACACTAAAACTCGTTTATTTGCATAAAACTAAAAAATGTCGTAACCGTATCAATAAATTCCTACAGTGATAGTGAAGGTTTTTCTAGTATCGCTCTATATAGCGGGGAAGATTAAGTGTGCACTCTCTTGAGGGTTATCGTAGGAGAATCGTTGAAGGAGGTATTGTGAGGACTTTAGTTTCTCTTGCTTTGCCTCTTATTATGGTTCAAATTGTTAATATTTCTTATAATATTGTTGATACTTATTGGCTTAGTAGGTATAGTGATACTGCTATGGCTGTTCCTAGACAGGCTTGGCCCCCGTTTATGTTGTTTAATGCTCTTGCTTCTGCACTGGCTGTGGCTAATACTGCTTTTATTTCACAGTATATTGGTGCTAGAAAATTTAGTAGTGCTAGCAGGGTTTCTTCTATGTTTCTCACTTTTATGAGTTTCCTAGGTGTATCTGTTGCTCTGCTATATCTTTTGCTTAGACCTCTTATATTCAAGTACTTGATCACAACTCCTGAGGAGATATACGATGAAGTAATGGTTTATGCTGGTGTAATAGCTTTTGACGTATTATTTGCGTATATAGCTTCCACATATACCGTTATTATACAGAGTATTGGTGAAACTAGAAAGCCTGCAATAGTAAATGGTTTATCGGCTATAGCGAACATTGTATTAGATCCGATACTAATCTTTGGCTTAGGACCTATTCCTTCTCTAGGAGTAGTTGGAGCTGCTATAGCCACTGTTTTTAGTAGAGTGTTTAGTTTACTCGGTTTAGTGTATATATCGCGTAAATACTTCCCAGATCTAAGAATATCGTTTACAGATAATATAGAGAAGCTGTGGCTTATCAAGAGCTTCAAAATAGGTCTTCCAGTATTCATTTTAAATAGTACAAATAGTCTAGCATATATGTTTCACTTAAGACTAGTTAATACTTTTGGAGTCGTAGCTGCAACTGCATACACTATAGGATATGTGATAATCGACTTAACTAGTGCTGGTATATGGGGGTTAACGAGGCCTGTAGCAATAATGGTAGGACAGAATATTGGAGCAGGAAAGTATAGTAGAGCTAGAGAAATTGCTATAAAAGCTTCTCTACTAGTTTTCACTATAACGTTAATTGAATCAATTCTAATACTACTGTTACGCCCATACCTAGTAGGTATATTCACTAGTAGGCAAGACATATTTGTAGAAGCCTGTAGTTTCCTAGGAATATTCTCTCTAAGTATACCATTTGTAGGCGTATTCTTTGTTGGTAGAGCAGTAGGTAGAGGCTCTGGACACACTTACCCACCAACAATAATAGGTCTTATAAGGCTATGGATACTAAGGCTGTTAATGGGCTATATCCTTGCTTTATCCCTAGGACTGGGATCGCTGGGTATATGGATAGCAATGTCGTTGAGCAACATAGTTGCTGGTATAGCTACTTTAGCATGGATAGTTTTTGGTAAATGGGTTAAGCCCGTAATAAAGACGTAAATATAATGTATACCCTAGATTTATTAACTCCTTACTCTGTCTAAACAATTAGTGGAGCTAATACTATGATCTATTACTTGTCTCATGTTAAGAGGTAGTCTATAACCTATGAATAAGCCTGTTGTTATACGTAGAGCTAGATATAGGGATGCAAAAAGTATATTTCGCATACACTTAGATAGTCTAGGAGGTCTTGATGAAGAAGACTATGAATGGTTTGCTGGTTTATTAAAGATAAGGTCTCGTAGAAGAAAAGTACTTGTAGCAGAGTATAATGGGGAAATAGTAGGTTTTATAATAGCTTATAAGTATAGAGATAGAGCATACATAGATTCTCTAGCAGTAGATAAAGACTTCCGCGGCTTAGGTATAGGTAGAAGGCTTTTAGATAGTCTCGAGAAAATCCTCTTAGAAGAAGGTGTAGAAACTATATCATTGAGTGTTAAAAAAGATAATTATAATGCACTAGGATTCTATATAAAACAAGGCTATGTGGTTAAAGGAGTAGTTCTCTCATTAACCGCGAATATAAGTGATATAAAGAATATTGATAGAGAACTAAACCAGTATGATGTAGTAGTTAAAAAGGCTTGTACAAATGATTATAGGATTAGCAAGAAAGTATTAACAACTACATGGTGGAGTAATCTAACTGAACCAGTAGATGCCAGGATTTATAGGAAACTATATGATAACGAGTATGTACTCTTAGTATATAAAAATAATAAACTTAGGGGAATAGCCGAGTTTTATCCAGAGAAGAAAATGACTATAGATTATCTCGCAGTCTCGTATCATAAACCAACTAGTTCTCTTTCTACACTACTTTCTGCATTAAAGAATGAATGTATAAAGAAAGATATAGAAGAAATAAGTATACAAATAGATTCTACAAAATCAGCTTTAATTAAGAGAATGCTTGAGCACGGCTTTAGAATAAATAGTACGGAATACAAGCTAATTAAAGAACTTGATTAGAGCTGGATAACTAAGTACTTGAAGATTTTTTGACTAATACAACATATGTACCTCGTTTAGTCCCTAGTGAAGAAGCAACTATATCGCACTTAGGAATGAGCATAAATACAATGTCTTTGCCAATATCAATATTACTTAAATACTCATAGTGCGCCATACCCTTAGCTACCACTAGATCTACTTGTTTAAGTTCCTCAAGAAATTCTTTGGAAACCCTATGTAAATGTATACTAGATCCATTATATCCTGTAGAAACTATTTTATCTAAGTGGCTACTTATGTTTGTTTCTAATGCATCATTAATAGTTAAATCGTTTTGAAATCCAGGCTCTTCTTTTGCTACTCCAATAACATAATTGTCCATACCACGCAATAGATCTATTAATATAGTATCCATTACAGCTTCACCAGCATTATCAAAAAGCCACATAATACGTCTGCCACCTTTCTTCACTATATTATAGAATTCCAGTGAATGATCTATGGTTATAGGTGTAGACATAATTTTATCTAATTCAATATACATGGGAGTATCTAGATCTGCTACACCAGTGTCTAAGAGATTTCCTGCTATAGATAATTTTATGGCTAGCCTAAATTTTTCATATCCACTAAAATACTCTAGTATTTCTCTGTAAACTTTCAGATAAGATTTAACAACATTTATAGATTTCCTCCTGATATCTCTATAGTACTTTATGATTTCGGGCGATAATTCTATGAGTCTACCGAATATATTTGTAGCTATAATAGTTAGTTCGTTTTCTCTATTGAACTCCTCATATGCTATCTTCAATAAGTCTTTCTGAAGAACTATAGAACGAGAGGGATCGTTTATTGCTTTTGATATTTCTCTAAATCTAACATTAAGTATGCATTGGATACATCTAGGCATTATCTTCATTGTCTTTACCCTCTATCTCTATCTATTGCTGCTCTACTTTATTTCTCAAGGATCCTGTGATAGTATATTATCCACAGTGTATGTAATATATCTTGTATACATGTATAAACATTAACTGGGGTGGATAAATTTGAGGTATAGTATAGGTGAGTTACTAGAGAAGCTTAAGGTAAGTGAATTAGCGTCGATGATAGACCATACATTGCTTAAGCCTCAGGCGACATATAAGGATCTTGAAAAATATATTGATGATGTAAAAGAATATGGGTTTGCATCACTAGTTATACCTTCTGGATTACTGGTGAAGGCTAAGGAGATCGCTGGTAACACAATTAGACTCGCTACAGTAGTAGGTTTTCCACTAGGAAATAATATTTCTGGAACTAAAGTCAATGAAACACTGCTTTCTGCTCAAGCAGGAGCTAAAGAAATAGATATGGTTATGTTCATTAACGCCTTTAAATCGGGTGACTATTATAGAGTAGTTGATGATATTAAGCATGTAGTTTCTATAGCTAAAAATAATGGTGTAGAAATAGTTAAAGTAATAATTGAAACAGGTTTGTTAACAGATGAAGAGAAGGTAAAGGCTACTGAACTAGTTATTGAGGGTGGAGCCGACTTCGTTAAAACAAGTACAGGCTTTATTGCAGGTGGAGCAACAGTACATGATGTAGCCTTACTCTATCGTGTAGCCAGGGGTAAGATTAAAGTAAAAGCTGCTGGAGGCATAAGACACGCATTAGATGCTCTAGCAATGATAGCCGCTGGCGCTGATAGAATAGGGACAAGCACTGGCGATAAAATAATTAAGGAATTCATTGAACTGAAGGAGAAATTATAGGTTAAAAACCTATAAACATAGTTTTTCTATCAAGTATACTAGGCTCTATAGTCTTCATAAACTTCTTTATATCGGATAAAGCCTCTAGTGTTTTAGTATTAGATATAATCATAGCTGATTCCCTATAGATCTCCATAATATATTGTTTATTCTCTTCTAATTCAATCCTTAAATAAACCATGTCTAGTTCCTGGTTTCTATAGTAAAGTTTTCCTTTAGCTATACTTAATCCCCTAACACTATCTCCCCAAGCATGTTCTACTAATTGTTTTAACAATCTAGTATCCATATCAACTATTTTATCAAGGACTCTACCGATCTCGTCTTCTTCGAACTGTACTATACTATAGGAGCGGGAAAGATCTGTGAAAGAATATACACTAATCTTCACTACACTATACACCACATGATAGACTGTAGATACAGTAGTATATTACTTCTATGAATAAATTATCCTTTACACGCTAAGTGTCTTATTTAATGCCCTCTTCGATGTACTCTATATCTTCAGGGGAAAGCCTCCAGCCGAGAGCGCCTAGGATCTCTTTGATGTGCTCTATCTGCTCAGACTTAGGTATAGGTATAACTCTAGGCCTTGATACTAGAAAGTTTAAAGCTACTTGTATAGGTGTTTTACTGTATTTCTCGGCAATACTTCTTATAATTGGGTTATGGGCTACACGGCCATACTCTATTGGTGTATAGGCTTGTATTGTTACATTATTCTTTATAGCGTATGGCAACAGATCTCTTTCTACATCTCTATACAAAACACTATACCTTACCTGATCCACTACTATCTCTGCTTTTCTAGTAGCGTGTATTGCTCTATCTAACTCAATTACATTAAAATTACTTACACCAATGTAGCGAGCTAGTCCCTCTAGATATACTGCTTCAAAATTTCTTACCTGTTCTTCTATAGGTATTGAAGTATTTGGCCAGTGTATTAAGAATAGGTCTACTGTTTCTAAGCCTAGCCTTTTTAAACTAGCTTTAGCCGCTTTTAACACATCATCTCTAGATCTTAGGTGGTGTGGAAGCATTTTTGTTGTGATAAATATTCTTTCTCTACCCACGAGCCTAGCTATTCTACCCACGAATTCTTCGGCTCGCCCTCCACCATACATTTCTGCTGTATCGATATTGTCTATACCATGTTCTATAGCATATAGGAAGGCTTTCTCTGCTCTCCTATAATCTCTTATATTCCATGTACCCAAGCCTATTGCTGAGACACTCTCACTTGTATTTCCAATAGGTTTTTTATCACTATAGTCTATGGGGAACAACATACTTACTAACCATATTTAGAGAGTTATATTCTAGAGTATAAATCTTGTCTAAGATAGACTAGATATTTATCCATTTGGATGAAATACTTATTTTGTAACGATGTTAAACATAGATTTAGAACTTGCACTAATTAATGATATGGTTCTACGACAAAGGATTTATGAGTCTCTGGTGTATTTAATGGAGTGGGCTAAGGGCCAGAGAGTAGTTATTACTGGTGCCAGCCGTGGCATAGGCTATTTGCTTACTCTAGAACTTCTTAGAGCAGGAGCCCACGTTATTGGTGTTGCTCGTAGTAAAGAAAAACTCTTAGAAATAGAGAACGAGTATGAAAGATTCAAAGGAGTTTCATGTGATTTATCTCTATTGATGTGTAGTGAAAAAGTTTTTAGAGAGACAATGAATTCGTTGAATGGCGTAGATATTCTTATAAATAATGCTGGTTTTGCAGAATACGGTAGTATAGCTGAGCAAGAGTGGAATAGTATTTATAGCCAGATAATGGTTAATATGGTTGCACCGATCTATTTAACAAAATTGTTTCTTAAGCAAATGATTGAACAGGATAAGGGTAAAATAGTATTTGTCTTAACTGGTGGCGTATTTGCTTATATGAGTAAAATGGGTGTTTATGGAGCTAGTAAAGCTGGACTAAACTATTTTGCAGAAGTACTTCTTAGAGAGTTGAAGAAGACTAATATTGATGTAATACTAGTGTATCCGGGAAGAATAATTGATACAGGCTTTTTTGATAGAGAGTCTTTCCGTAGAGCTAGAATAAGAAAGTGTATGCCTTTCGAATGTACTACTGCTAGTGAAGTAGTTAATGCAATTATTAAAGCTATTAAGAAGAAGGGTTCGAGAAGAGTATATGTACCTAAAGCTCTAGCTATACTAGCTAAAATAGGGCCACGCTTAGGAATTAGTATATAAAGCCGCCTAGGCTCTTAATTATATATTGCTTAGAACAATTATTATAATTATAGAAATTCTTTCCCGTGGTGATGTAGTTGAAGAAGGTAGTTTATACCGATAAAGCACCTAAGCCTGTCGGACCATATAGCCAGGGTATTTTAGTAGATAAATGGCTTTTTATTGCAGGTCAAATACCAATTGATCCATCTACGAATGAGCTTATTAGAGGTAGTTTCAAAGATGCTGTAAAACGGGTTCTGGAGAATATAAAGGCTATTGTCGAAGCAGCTGGTGGTTCTCTAGATAATATAGTTAAAGTTACTGTTTATTTAAAGGATATTAAATTGTTCAAAGAATTCAATGAAGTATATAAAGAGTATTTTAAGAAAGAACCACCTGCTAGAGTTGTAGTAGAAGTTGCCAATATTCCTTTAAACGCCGATCTAGAAGTTGAAGCCATAGCCTATATTGGGTAGTATTAGTTATTAATATAGCTTTTTTCAATAACACTCTTTTTCGTAGATGCTATAAACATTGCCGAAAGTATTAGTATTGCTCCTATTACTTGCTGTATATTTAGTACTTCATTAATGATTATATATGCAAATATTGATGCAAATACGGGTTCTAGTAGGAATACTATTGAAGCTAGTGCGGGACTTACATATCTCTGTCCATACACTTGTAGAGCAAATGCTGTATCACTACATATGAGTGCTAGATATACTATCATGTACAAGTGTATTCCCTGGGGTATCTCTAGTTTTAAGTAAACAATATCTGGTATAATGAATAATAATGCGGGTAGCATTTCAAAGAATGTTAGGATGAATGGATTTGAAGAAGAATATTTGTCGACTACTATTACTTGTAGAGCCCACATAAATGCTCCTACTAGAACAAGTAGATCACCTATATTGAATCCCGTAGATGGTATAGTTAGGAAATATAGCCCAGATATAGAGAGTAGTAGAGATAATGCTAGAGTCCAATGATATTTCTTAACTACTAAAGCAGAGTATAAATGGACAAATACTATGCTTAGACCAGTTATAAAAGCTGAGTTACTAGCAGTAGTATATCTTGTTCCAAGTCCTTGAAGCCATAATCCTAGAGCATATGATACTCCAGCCAACAGTCCTCCATGCAAGCTATGTATGAAGTCTTGATAATAACTCTTACTGGCCCGAGCTTTTACAATATAATAGTAAACAGTATATGGAGCTAGTCCTAGTATTGCAAATAAACTCCTTAACCAAGTGTAAGTGTAGTCACTTATGTGTGTTACAAGGATCTTTATTACGGGAAAGGAAGTACCCCATAGTAGAGACGTAAGTATTAGTACAAGTATTCCTCTAGAAGTACTATGTCTTTCTATACCCATAGCCCTTGAGACACCTTAGACTCTATAGTTATTGCTAAACAATTTTCCTAGCTATTTTATAGAAGTATTTAGAGTATATTATAGATAGCATGGCCCCTCTTAAGTAAACATCTATGAACATAGCTATCCACGCACCTATAACTCCATATACTTTCATAAGCAGTATGGCTGGCGCTATTCTAAATAAGTATAGACCAGTAACTCCAGCGATCATTGGAATAAGAGTGTTGCCAGCGCCTCGTATAGCTCCTGAAGTAGTCATTGCAAGCGATAAACCAGGCTCACTTAAGCCGGCGAAAATAAGGTATATTGAAGCATAGTATGCTACTTCGCTTGTAGGCGAAAAAGGCTTGACTATGTAGGTTGAAGCTAGAGCTACAGAAAACCCTAATATACCCATTACTAAAACAGAGATCTTTATTGTTTCTAATCCAATTTCTCTAGCTCCTCTATAGTCTCCAGCACCTATTTTTTGTCCAACTAGTGCTGATGCTGCTACAGAGAATGCGAATCCGGGCATATAAATAAGGCTTTCAATTCTAACACCTATTTGGTGTGCAGCTAAAGCTATTTCTCCACAACGCGCTATTAGTGATAGATAAAGTGTGTGGCCTAGAGAGAATAAGAATCTCTCAAAAGAAGTAGGTAACCCTATTTTTATAATTGTAGTTATTATCTTGAAGCCATCTATTACCGGAAATAAACCAGTCTTTGCTAAAAATATCGTCTCCACAGGTATCATGTATACTATAGATACTAGTGTAGCCAATGCAGCTCCTTCTACACCTAATCCACTAAAACCATTGATGCCAAAGATCAGTATCGGATCTAGAAACATATTTAATAATGCACTAGATAGAACAGCTATCATAGAGTATTTAGTAGCTCCTATAGCCCTAAGACTCGAGTCCATGGAAACTGATACAGCTAGGAATGGGAGACCAAGTATACGTATACTAAAGTACTTCTGTGCTGCATCAGCAATTCTCTTATTGCCAGCTACTAACAATACTATTTCATAACTATATAACCTAATAATGAGTACAGCCAGCCATAGAGTTGCAAAAGCAAATAATATTGTTGCACCTAGAGCCTTACGTGCTTTATCAATTTCTCTTGCTCCATAGCTTTGAGAAACAAACACTAGTATACCAGTACTAAATACTACAACTAATACAAAGAAAAGCCAGGAAAGATAAGACCCTATTGCAACAGCATTTAAAGCAAGAGTACCCAAGCGTGAAACAAAGTATGTATCCACTATAGAATACAAGCTATCTCCAAGTTCACTCAAAACTATGGGCCAGGCAATCCCAACCACTTTCCTCGATAGATCACTAGATAAAAACTTCTTTACCATAACAAAACCCCAAATACTAAATAGAATGATCATACATTTAGAAACCTACTAAAAATTTACTCTAGTACAACTACATTAAGAAAAAGCTGGAACAATAGCAATAATGGATTAATTAAAGTAGTGTAGAGTTGCTAGATAAAACTTATACATTTATGACTGTTAAAATATAGGAGCATATTCAATTTAGTGAACCGGTATTT
>WAML01000187.1 GCA_015522345.1 Desulfurococcales archaeon | reverse complement strand
GTACCCATACCGCTTAACAAATACTCTCCAGTTTCTTCATTAATTTTTACAACAAGGCTTGGATCCTCTATACTAAGCTTATGTAGGGCATCTATGAGCTTAGGTAGTTCAGCTGGATTCTTTGGCTCTACAGCAACAGTAACTACTGGTTCACTCAACATTCTAAGCCTCTCGAAAGGCACCATAGAATCCTTGTACTTCATATCAACTATTGTTTCACCGGCTCTAGCTTTATCAAGGCCTAGTACAGCAGCTATATTTCCAGCAATAATCTCGTTCGCGAGCTCTCTATATGGTCCCATATAAAGGCTTACCTGGAGTATCTTCTGCTTAATTCTAGCGTTCACAAGCCATACTTCTACACCAGGCTTTAGTGTACCCGAGAATACTCTACCAGTAGCCACGAGCCCTGCGTGAGGATCGATCTTTATATCGTGAGCAAGCATTACAACAGGTCCATCAGGGTCAGCTTCTAGCATAGCTTTACCTACTTCACTATTTAAGTCTCCTCTCCAAATCTTTGGAATTCTATACCTTTGTGCATCTCTAGGATTAGGTACAAATTTGACAACCATGTCTAGAACAGCTTCATGGAGTGGAGCTAGTTTCTGGAGCTCCTCGATAGCTTCTCGAGTACCCTTCTGATATGCAGCAATTATATCACTAAACTTTATACCTCTCTCCTTAGCCATTGGGACAGTAAAACCCCATCTATCCTTAGCACTACCAAATGCTACATGTCCTTTAGCTGGGTCGAGTATCCATTGGCTCTTAAATGGTTTATCAGCATACATTGAGATAAGGTTGTTTACTTCTTTAATTATTTGAACAAATCTCTGCTGGATCTCAGTTGGACTAAGCTTTAACTCTTTTATTAATCTATCAACTTTATTTATGAAAAGTATTGGACGTACTCTCTCCTCTAAAGCCATTCTCAAATACATTTCAGTCTGTGTCATAACACCTTCTACAGCATCAACAACGAGTATTGCTCCATCAAGTACTCTTAGACTACGAGTAGTTCTTGAAGAAAAGTCTACGTGTCCAGGAGTATCTATTAAGTTAATTACATAGGGTTTACCCTTGTACTCGTGGTAAAGGCTTATGTTAGCTGATTTCACTGTAATTCCTCTACGTTGCTCTACGTCAAGGTAGTCAAGAGCTAGAGCTTCACCAGCTATTTTCTCCGATATAATACCTGCAGCAGCTAGTAGTGAATCAGATAAAGTTGTTTTACCATGGTCTACGTGAGCTGTTATACCTATATTCCTAACTTGCTCTAAATTCCTCATTATCCTAAGTATGTCAGCTACCTGCTTATACCTAACCATTACGATTACACCACATGTGCTTCTCACTAATCTTGTCTATTAACCCTATAAACACGGAATTCGTGGTTATAAACCTATTTTTTACTATTTCTTTAAAGCTTTCTTAACCAAGTCAACAATAAGTTCAACAGTATACTCTAGAGCCTTTATAGGATCGCCTCTACCACTAGCAGCTGCTGCAGCATCATGTCCTCCCCCACCTCCCCTCAAGTACTCACCTACTTTAACCATAATGTCTCGACCCAAACTAATGCCTAGTCTCCTAACTATACTTGGTTTTGCACGAGCAACAACTCTTGTTTCATCGTTACTGGAGGCGACGACAGCTATATCTGCTCCGAGATCTAGTAATGCTCTAGCACTACTACCTTCGAAAGCACCTATATAGCTATAAGCTATAATTATATTATCTACTCGAACAAACCTGAGTCTTTGAGCAGCTTTAAGTCTAGCAATTCTCTCTGAGAAATCCATTTCAGTTTGAAGCATCCCAAGAACTCTCCTATAATTAACTCCTTCTATACGTAGAAGCTCTCCAGCAATCCATAGAGTCAGTGGATCAGCTATAAGGAATCTCCTAGTATCATAGATTATGCCTGCAAGCAACAGCATCGCATCTACAGCAGAGTATGAGTACAGATCCTTAGTCAGCATGTAAACAATTTCTGAAGAAGCTTTTCTAGTACTATCTACTACTGCTAATAAAGAGTTCTTCTCAAGATCTCCTGCAGCATGGTGATCTATGACTATGTAATTACTATTAACAATAGCGTTTTTTAACGCACCAAGTTGTTCACTACTACTCGTATCAACTACTATATACACGCTATCCATTGTCCTCATAGAACACTTAGTTATTAATGTAGGATCATAGAAAACAGTCTTTAAATCTAGATCATTAACTATTTTCTTAGAAACTTCATTCATGCCCTCGGGCAATACTATATAGGATGATGCTCTACTATAGTAGTCAATAACTTTTTTAAGAACTAGTAGAGAAGCTAAACCATCGGGGTCAACATTTTTATGAGAAGTAAAGAAAATAGAATTATATTCATTAACTATTCTTATTATCTTTAAAAACATGTTTTCGTAATTCCTTTTCAACAAGATTGCTTGCCTCCCTTATTATTACTTGAGCTATTGAATCATAGTCTATTACGTCATCTAGTCTACCTATGATCCCTATATCTATATACACGTCTACTCTATCACCTTTATTCTCAAGAGACACTATAATATCTGCATCAAAGCTTTTAGAAATAGGCATTAGTTCTTCAAGTAACTCCTCTATTCTGTCTTGTACTTTAGACGCTATTTCCTCAAGCCTATTTACATCGAGTTCATTTATGTGTAAACCTATAGTTACAATCTTCTCTTTCTCCTTACGCAAATCTTATCCCATACTTGGCTAGTAAATCTCTTAATTTCTTCTCACTCTCAGCTACTTGCCTACGAAGAATATCTATTTGATTCTTATACTTCTGTTGCTTTAGCTGAAGAAGTTCTTTTCTTTCCTCAAGTTCCTTCTTTATACTTTCTTTATCCTTCTTTATTAGGATATGACCTATAGACTTAAATAATTCTACTTCATCAGGTAGCTCTTTTAGATTAGATAGTATCTCGTCTATTTCAGCTAATTCTCCTTCTGTAAGCTTTAATTCAGCCTCTATTTTAGCTAACATATTCCTTAAATTCTCATATTCTATAAGAGCCTGTTGTACCTCAGGAGGTAGCTTCTGTTGTTCACTCATTTACTTTAAGCACCTCAAGCGATTTTATCAGCGAAGATAGAGTACCTAGGTAGCTATTTGCTACAGCTCTTAAAAGATTTATTCTACTGCACTCAATATCTATGACTAGCTTGTTCTTAGACTGGAATACTAGTTCTACGCGACACTCTATAGAAGGTGGTTTTACTGATTCAGGTAGTAGAGCTCTATATATTGAATTTAGGAGTCCATCATCTTTACTTACAACTTCAATACTTAATTTAGCCTTCAATAATCACCACCTTAGAAATACGTAGTACGGGCCCACATATCCTATTTAGTCTACTCCTTATCTCGGCCTTAACAACACTCTTTTCGTCAATAAACATCATTTTGACATCATATCTTTCATAATCTATTTTATCGCTATAGATCTTTAAGAAAATATCTCCTAGGATATAGCATTGGTCTGTAACACAATTGTCTACGTCTATCAAGAGTTTCTCAGGATTATATGCTCTAGTAGAACCAGGTAGTTCTCTAGTTAAACTAACGCCTTTCATAACTATTGTTGCATAGTGTTTTAAAATATCTTGAGAATACCTATACCCTTCTCCTACACTATATAAACGTATCATACTAGGATTCCCCTTCTTTTCACCAACAACAGCAATGTATTTAACACGGTATCTCCTAGCCTCTATAGCTAGCTCCAATAGCGTTTTCTTACCACGATGAACTCTAATAGTCCCTGGCAATGCCGTTGAAAAATCTTTTATAAAAGTCCTAGTTCTATAGCCTGGCCTATGAGAAGTTGTTATTAATAGGTTATAAGACAAGTTTTATTCCAAAAACATTTATTCTTCACGAATTATTATTTTAGGGAAATACTTACTTAACTCCGTACGCGGTACATAAGCTCCTCCAGCCCATTTGGCACCACATTTCCTGCATGCCCATATACCTGTGCTGATCCTGTACACCGTACCCTTAGCTGCACAAAACGGGCATACATGTGGGGCATATCTCTTCTCTAGTATATCACGTACTTTCTTCCTAAGAGTAGATCCATAACGTGGACCATATCTACCAGCTATTCCTACTACTTTAGTTCTCCTAGCCATTTCTGTACAGCCCCTCCTAGACTATTGGTTTAGTAAATTCACTAGGATTTTTTAATACTTTCTCTACAAACTCGTGGAGTTCTCTAGCTTTCTTAAAAGCTAGTTCAGTAGCTTGGTCTAGCTCTTGTTGCGTAAACCCGTTCATACCAGTTTTCTGGATACCAACAATTCTCTCTCTATCATCTATCCCAAACGTTATTTTAGCATCTGCCACAATTTCTTCTTCTAAACTAGGATCTACTACTAGGTAACCTCCAATCTTAGCTATAGTCACTGTAACAACATTTAAGTTCAGAGGAAGTGGCTTCTCTTTAACACTCTTATCAACAACTATATTTTCTTCTTCAATACTAACTATCTTAGGTAATTTAGCTGTGTTCAAAGCAGTTATTGTTGCAAGCATTCCAGCGTCAACAACATTTCCATCGAAATCAAGCAGGTATATATCATTGAAAACAACCCAGACTTTTTTACCAGGGATCAAAACTAGTTCATCGAGTTTTATAGCCTTAGGTTCACGTAAGCATCTATCAATTACACGAGCAGCTTCAATAGCGTTTTCATCTGGTGGACCAGGCTCGAAACTTGGTGAAGCTAGTGGAACAAATTCTGCATGTACTTGAAGAACTCCTTCGTTAGGCCTATCTCTATATGGTTCACCTATTTCTGTCTTAATACCAACCATAACCATGGTATTCCCTAGTTTAACTACTGAAGAACCTTCTGCCTTAGGTATAGGGTTTAACTGTATCTCTATCTTCCTATACTCATCGTTCTTCCTACCATCAATTCTAGCTCCTTTTTTAATCATTTGTACTATAGACTCCTTCTTTAAACGTGGTATTACAGGTAAATACGTAGGTGTAAGAGACATGTAGTTCACCTCATAGAGGGCTATTCTACTTCAGGGTATTGGAGGTATTTTTTACTGAGAGCCTCTTTCTGCATTCTATAGATTTCCATGATACCCTTCTTACCAAGTTCTATGGCTTTCATAAACTCTTCTCTAGTTAAAACACCGTTTAGCTGAAGTAAGACTATTTGATTTAGAGAAGGCATCATAGCCATAGGCATATCAGCTTCACCATATTCATCCTCGAGCTCATCGATATCAAGTACTAAGACTCCATCAACTTTGCCTACGGCTACAGCAGCTATAAGATCCCTCATAGGAATACCTGCATCGGCTACAGCTAGCGATGCTGCTGTTAAACCAGCTGTTCTAGTACCACCATCTGCCTGAAGTACTTCAATGAAAACATCAATAGTTGTTCTCGGGAATAATTCAGTAAATATAGATGCTTCAAGAGCTTCTCTAATAACTTTCGACAACTCTATTTCTCTACGAGAGGGAGCAGGGCTTTTCCTATCGCTAGTAGAGAATGGAGCCATATGGTATCTACATCTTATCAGAGCTCTGTCGGGCAACGTCATATGCTTTGGATGAATTTCTCTCGGACCATACACTGCTGCAACAACTTTTGTTCTACCAAATTCAACAAGTGCTGAACCATCTGCATTACTTAGTACTCCTACTTCAATTCTTATAGGCCTTAATTCATCTGGTTTACGTCCATCATGTCTTAAACCATCTTCTCTTATAAGGATTGGTTTCTCGAGATTCATAGTCCAAGCCTCTTCTTTTCTTCTTCTATGAACTTCTTTACTCTATCAGTTAACCCAGGTATATGTGCTTCATCTTCTATTTTCTTTATAGCTCTAACTAGTATGTCCTCTAAATGCTTATTGGGGCATCTTATCCATATTCTACCATTTTGTCCAACAACTATATTGCATCCAGTCATTTCAGTTAATGTATTTAACATAGTCTTTTTCTTACCAATTACCCTAGGTACTCTACTAGGTTTTATCTCTATAACTATGCCTTCAGTTATTTTACCTAATCCCTTACCCTTTATAGTGAGCATAGGATTTCTTGTACGGTCAAAAACAATTATTTTGGCAACAATGTAGTCACCTATATCAAGGTATCTCCTTAGATCATCTGTTATAGGATTGAAGGATTCTAGTGCTTCACTAGCATTAAGTATTGCTTTATAAGGTGCTCTAATATCTACTATCCAATTAGTTATACCTACTCCAACTATAAGGCCTATTACAGTATCTCCTTCCTTGGGAAGAGCTACTCCTTCTAAAGGTATAATAGATACATTACCATTATCTACATTAGCTAAACCCAGTATTGTAGAGTATATTTTTGAGCCAATTCTGTAAGTGTATTCTCCAGCTTTAACGTCTTCTCCTTCAGCAAGTAGGTCTCCTGGCCTAACTATTTGCCTATTAGCTACATATATTTTCGCCAAGACCCACTACCTCACATAGAGTACTTTTACTGAAGCACTTCCTTTAGTGAATTTATTTATTTTATCTATTACCTCGTCTTGTAGACCAGCCGGTATCTCAAGTTCTACTTCTAAGCTACCGTCGCTTCTCCAACGGCTCTTCTTTATATCGCCTAACCCACTTAATAACTTATATATTCTACCACTATATTGTGGAGGAACAATAATTGATAATAGTGCTCGCGCAATCTTTATAGGTATAATCCTAGCTATCTTGGATACTATCTCCTGAGCTTGTGCTTCAACACTCCTATAAGGGTCTATTGTAACTCTCGCCTGCTCCATAGCAAGCTCTATTCTCTTAGGAGGTATAGGGAGTTTAGTCTTAGGATCAATAGCGTTTTTAGAGATAAAGTTTATGATCCTCCTCTTCTTCGCTTCTATAATAGCTCTCCTCTGTTCAGCTGTAAGCTGAAGTTCTCCTCTACGAACTATTTCTACAGCAACTTTCTCTATATCATCAGTACCAAATACTTCTCTTAAAGCCTCTGGAGAAGCCTTCAGCCCCTTCCTAGCATCTTTATAGACGATATCGCCTACAAGTAGTTCATTAACATTAACTTCTTCACCCTCTTTAACCTTCAATGCTAGATCGGGGTTTACAAGTACTTCAAATCTATGGCCTTTTGCTTCATATCTTGCTATAACGTATTTACTAGTCAATTTCACCACCCAAACCACTTAATAATATACTGTAGAGAAGCTATAACTTTATCATTTCTCAATAATTATCTTATAGAATTGTAGAAGTTAAGTATTTTAGAAGAGTATATTGATGTTCTAGCCTAAGTTAAAAGAAACTAGATATTTCTTCAATAGAGGCTATACGGAAGACTTTATCTTCTACACTAATATAGCCTATTTCAAGGTTTTCAGGTAACAGTTTTTCTTCAATAGCTTTTTGTAGAGCATCAATACCGAGTTTTATCGTTTCTTTAAGACTTAGTTCATACTTATACTTCTTCTCAAGATACTCTGTAACTATCTGGCTTCTCTCCCCAAGAGCTACTGCATAGTAGCTCATATACCTTCCACTAGGCTCTGTCATAAATAATTGTGGGCCTTTATAGTCTATTCCAGCAAATATAATAGCTACGCCAAAGGGTCTTACGCCAGCGTGCTGAGTATATGCTTGCTTTATATCACATATTTGTTTAGCAAGGTATTCTATAGGTATTGGTTCATCGTATAAGAATTTGTGTTGTAGCGCAATAACTCTAGCATAGTCAATTAATACTCTTCCATCACTTGCTATACCAGCAAAAGTAACGCCGATGTGGTCATCTACTTTAAATATCTTCTGTATAGTACTAGAGTCTATTAATGGAGATATCTTCCTCTTCTCAACAACTACTGCAGCACCAGCTTTACTCTTAATACCTATAGTAGTCCATCCTCTACGAACAGCTTCAAAAGCATACTCTACCTGATATATACGTCCATCGGGAGAGAATATTGTTATAGCTCTATCGTAGCCCATGGCAGGTGGACCAAAACTCATGTCAACCACACTCAATAACTATATATCACATAAACTAAACTCTAACAGAGTTAATAAGGTTAATCGTTTGATTAACTATAGTGGATGATGAAGAGTCCGACCATAGACTCTTGGTAAGGGATGAAGAATACACTAGAGACTGACAACATTATATTCTTAACACAGTCAGACGGTAGTCCCTTCTTCACCGATCAGACGCAGGCTCTACATCATCCAAAGATACTAGAAGTGATGTGGTGCGGGGGGTGGGATTTGAACCCACGCAGGCCTACGCCAGCGGATCCCCCTCCGAGGGATTAGGAGGATGTACCCTCGGTCTTAAGTCCGCCCCCTTTGACCAGGCTCGGGCACCCCCGCACCATCATAACCTTTATTCTACTTGATGGGTTTATAACTTTTTATTTATCTAGAAACCATCAGCTCGTCGCGAATTCTTCACCATTCATTCTGGAGCGGCTTCATCATCTATTCTTATCTAACTAGAGAACCACTATTATTATTTTCTTAGTGAATAGAGTATTTTCCTAGCCTTCTTTATTGTACCTGTAGTCTTTACTGGTATAACAAGAAGTTTCTTCCCATTAACTTCCTTTATTAGGCTTAGTGCAGCTAGTACATAGTCTTTAGTCAAGTGACTAGTCCTTATAATTCCTCTCTTAAGCTCAGGTTCATAGTATACTAATTGGGGATCGGATTTAGCTAAACCAATAATACCATATAAACTAGCTAGTTTAGCCCGAAGAGCTTCTTCAATTTCTTGCTTCAAAATTTTATCACTAGATACAATTGTAAACACTATATACCTTCTCCTAAGCCTATGTTTCTTAGTTAAAGCTTCTCCAACATCCTTGTGAAGAATCTTTATTGTCTCTTCTAGTCTTTTAACCATCTTACGATAAAGCTCCAGCTTCCTATATATTCTCGCTATAATTATGTATAGTACTGCCAAAGCTAGAGCATAAACCCCAAGGACGATAGCTAATATATACTCTATTTCCCAAGTCAAACTTTAACACCATTACCAACAAGTATTTTCCTAGGTATATCCGATATACTAAGAAGCACATGCCTATAATCAACTTCAAGCAATGTTTTTATTAAAGATACAATGCCCTTTGGATGAATTAATTCATTCCATTCACTAGCGCTACTAGAGTAGATAATTGGTACACTATATTGGTAGAACAAGTATATTCTCCTATAGATCATAGCTTTTATTCTACGATTGCTTTTCAAAAAAGAATTTATAGGTACTTCCAGGGGTTTCCCATATCTCTTCATCATTAAAGCCTGTGTTTTATCAATATAATCTATGGTGTCAGGGTCAAGTACTACTGTATCGACTCTACCATCTCTAGCAGCTAATCTAGCAGCACTAACACCAGTGGGTTTCACAGATACAATGGGATACTCCGTTTTTATACCCCTTAGTAGCTCCTTTAGCGATTTTTCATTATCACTAACAATAACTTTCTTTTTAACAAACACTACATTACCTACTTTTTTAATCCTCCAAGAAAAACCTTGATCTTCGATGCAGACTGTATTGTATCCTAGAACATATGCTTTATCACCAATAGACTCTATGTCAGTGCTCTGGATCCAGAAATCTATATAGCCCTTCATAGAATCCCCAGTTTACTCAATAAATTCTTTGCTTCCTCAATACTTCCTCTACCCTTAAACGATATAACTACATGGACTATATCATCGCTATCACTAATAACGAATTTCCCATGATAAAGAGATTGTTTATCAAATCTTATGTATAACTTGTTATTCCTCCGATCAAATCTTAGTTCATAGCTGGCCTTTAAAACACTTTTTTCGATACTATTCAACATACTCCCTATATACTCTAGAGTTTTAACGGCGTTTTCTCCTTTAACAATAGCTCTAAGTACTGTTATAGGATTACCGTAATGT
>WAML01000186.1 GCA_015522345.1 Desulfurococcales archaeon | reverse complement strand
GTCTTTTAGTATAATAGAGAATATTAACTATAGCCCATGAAATAGCTATGAACAGTATTGCTACTAGTACTCCAGTATTCATTCTAGTCAATCCTTTACTCTAATACTGTGGTTTACTAATGTATCCTCTTCTTCTAATAAAAATTTTATATAAACAAAGCTGTTACTAACGCTATTACTGCGAATGTGAGGCCATATTTTACTAAAGCTCTTATACCATGGTCAGGCCTATATCTCGGCATAACATTGTCTATTACAGACAATATAATGAATACTATGAGGAATTTAATTAATATAACAATTACTCCGCCGACATAGTTAGTTGTTATATCTATAGGCCATGATCCTCCAAGGAATAATAGTACGTAGAGCAATGGAATAACTATCCTCTCTGTAAATAATACAAAGAAGGCTAACGCTAGTCTTGGACCACCATATTCTGTAAATACACCCCAGTAGATCTCTCCTTCTGCCTCGGGAAAGTCAAATGGCTTTATCTCGAGTACACCCATCATAGCTATAAAGCCAGCTATTGCCGAGAACAACATTACTAATGTAGTAAGCACACTAGTTGTCCACAGCATATGGCTATTTATAGCAGTTAAATAAATACTATATGATCCATTATAGTATTTAGAAGCAATTATCACTGGCGCTAAAAAACTGGCTATAAAAATTGGTTCTGAAACAGAGAGTAACGCCATATACCTACCAACACCTAGGCTTGTATAAGGATTTGGTGTTCCTATGCCTATGAATAGTATAGCTAGAGCACTCCATACACTTAAGTAAAAGAATATAATAACGTCCATGAACCCATATATCGGCTTATACGCAACAGGTGTAAAGAGTAAGAGAGTAACTAATGCCCCTACTCCTAGAGATGCAGCTATTACTGGCAATAATTTTAGCGAATACTTTGAGACAACATCTTCTTTCATCAACAGTTTTAGGAAATCAGCGAGTGGCTGTAGAAAACCAAATGGACCCGTATACGAGGGTCCTCTACGATACTGTATTCTACCTGTAACCTTCCTATGGATCCATTGAGTAAAAATAACCATGAATACTATGAAGAAAAGCCCGGGATAAACTAGTAATTGTATAATTAAATCAAGATAACTATATATATTGCCTAGTTCCATAACCATATCTCTACCACCCTATAATGAATACTATGACTAGTATTATTACGAGGAATATGAGCATCCAAGTAAACCAGTCATTTAATATCCTAGTCCCGCCAGTCTCCCATATCCTCTTATGCATTAGTGGAAGAGCTCTCTTCATTATATCGGTGAATACTCTAGATATAGGTGCAGTTAATTCTTCTCCTGTATACTCTAGGCCACACATAACTAGTTCTTCTTTAAATTTACCTGGACTACGTACTTTATCTCCATAAAGTTTCTTAAACAACAAATAGAATATTGAATAAACACTTGCTCCAGCTAATATGAATAAGCCTGTAGCTATTAAAGCAAGCATGTATGGATCATTTATTTCTATGCCATTCATTCAATACATCACCTCTCCTACTCAAATATTTTTTTAGCATATTTTTCAAAAACTTCCGAAATATGTTTTCTAGCTCCTTCATCACTAGTATCTACTACAGTAATCCAGTGTACATAGAGAACTTTCCTTTCTTCATCTACATCAACGGTTATTGTTCCTGGAGTATTTGTTATTGAGTTTGCTATTGTTGTTATAGCATAGTCTGTTTCTACATCATAAGGAACTCTAACAACACCTGGATTTACTTTGCTTGGCTGTATTATGAGTTTTAACACGTGTAGATGAGCTTTAAACTCTATTATTGTAAAGTATAGGAGCATGTATACTAGAGCCCATAACCACCTTAATGGATTATATAATTTCGATGGTTTTTCAATAATAGCTTCTCCAAAGAGTAAGCCTACTATAAGCGCGGTTATGGTACCTAGTATAAACTCGAATATATTGATAGAGCCTGTGTATACTAGGTACAGTAGCAGTAAAGGTATTATAAGGGATATTCCAGCTATAATTCTCTTGTTCATTACTCACCACCATTCTTTCTTATCACTTCTATTAGCCTTACATCCAATGTACCATACTTCCTATAGAGGAGTAGAGCTACATAGCCTAGAAACACTAGTACAGCTAATCCTATGACTATAGCTGTTACTACAAGGACTTGGGGTAGAGGATCTACTGCTTCTTCAGCAAATTTACTCAATTCCTCCATACCGGGCTCCAGAATATTTGTAAATGTAACTCCGGGGAAAACAGGTGGTTTAATAAAACCGCTTCTCACACCTATTACTACAGCTAACAAGTTACCCGTATCACTCAGTATACTCAACATAATTAGTTTCTTAACTATATTAGGCCTTGTAGCCATACCATATATGGTAAGCACTATAATTACTATTATTGATGTATAGACGTATCCCCATATGATGGTACTTGCATTAATCATTTCCTTATATCACCTCCTTCTTCAATAGTTTTCGTAGGTAGACCAAGTATTATGAAGACTAGAGAAAGACCCGCTGAAACAGCCAGAAATTCCGCTATGTTTAGGAAGAACAATGTACCACTGTACAGTATATTGTACCCGAATATATTGAATACATAGCCTATACCTAGTGGAGCCCAAGGCTTCTCCTGATTCTGCATAATATATGTTGATAAAACATCTTTTCTCAAGAAACCTATCAATGGAACTAGGATCGCTATTACGGCTATTAGTACTAAGCCTATTGTACGCAAAGTTAACAACTTATCTTTACTCCATCCACGAGCTATGAGAAATGGTGTACCAAGAGCTATTATAGCTAGTAGGGAAGCTACAGCAAATACGCTTCCTCCCTGGAATCCTCCTCCTGGCGTTAAGTGGCCGTGTAATGCTATTGAAGCTGCTATAACAGGTATGGCTGCAAGAGTTAATTTAGTCACTGTTTTAGCTATAACGCTCATTCCAGAGTATTTACTTGGAAGCATATTTGGTACTTTAAGACTTCTTACAAGCGCTATAGAACCTATTATTGCTAGAAAGAATACAGATGTCTCGTATACAGTATCCAGTCCTCTATAATCCCATAATATACTTGTAACAACTTCTGGACTAGCACTCCAAAGTTCCTTCAAATCCCAGTTATACGTCATCATTAAGAACATAGAGGCCAGCGGTCTATTTCTTTCAGCGGGCGGTATAATTATAGTATTTGACATTACGAGTATAGCCATTAGTACTACTACTAGAACGCTTGAGGCTACCGCTATAATTAATTCCTTTAAATTATTACGTTTCTCCACCACAGATCACCTCTTATTCCTTGAATAATACTTTAGTGCTTCCTCAAGTGTTTCATACTCTTCCTTTTCAGTACGAGATACAATAAAGAGAAATAGAGCTGTATACATTCCAACGCCTACAGCTACATAGGCAAGAACTAAGTCGGGAGCTGCCAATAGTACTAGAGCAAGTGTATAAGCTATTGCTTGCCCAGCTGAATATATTATTGCTTTTATAAGGTCTTTTTCTACTAGAGTCTTGTATGTTAATATAACTGCGTACGTCATGAATAAAGCAAGCAGTATATTACAAAGCGTTACTTGATCAATCACTTCTTGCCACCTTCCTCGTCTTCTAATAATCTATTTACAATCGCTGGCTCTGGGAGGACAGTCCTTGATTTATGTGCTCCCTGGGCTAGAGCATGGCTTCCGACAGGAGCTGTTAAAGCTAAGAATAAAGCTGTTGTAAACGATATTCCAGCTATATAGTATCTACTAATGCCTAAGTACTCAAGCGATAAAGCAACAAATCCTAGACCTAGTAATGGGTAGAATCCTCCTCCAATAGCTCCTATGGTTGCTGCATGAAGCCTCAAATAGAAGTTTTTGAAGCGATTAATGCCTATTGCAGCGAATAAGTCAAGTAATCCACCAACTATTACCAATACCATGCCCAAGTAGTATAGGATAGCCGAAACCACTTGTAATACATAGTCCATTATCTTTACTCACCCAGTTCTCTCTTTGTAAGATACTTAGCTACATACATGTCTAGTAGATAAGCCCAGAGTACGAGAGGTAATGCACCTACAGCTAAGTAGGGCGAGTTACACATTATACTAAATAATATTATGAATACAGCTAAATCATAGGCTAGAACATCGACAGCAAGTACCATATCAGGTACTGTAGGTCCTTTTATTAATCTAATGAAATAGAATATTGAAGCTATTATAAAGAGTGATGTAGCAAACCCTAGTAGAGTTATAGTTACTTCTAGTGGAGGTAGTAAACCATTCATTTACCTACACCCTTGGTTAATCACTTAGATTTCTTAGGAGGAGGCTGTGGTGGAGGATGCCATGTATCTTTACTTAGTGTTATTTCATACTCGCCTTCGGGAGGTATTGAAAGCATTTGAGGAGTATACAATGTTGTTGATTTATCCTCTGTAATCAAGTGCTCCATTGTATAATTTGTCATTACAAGGGCATTCGTGGGACAAGCTTCGACGCAAAGACCACAATATGTACATCTACTATAGTCTATTCCCGGAAATATTTTCAATCTATTCTTTGGGAAATCACCTTCGATTTTATACATTTTAATTGCATCAGCGGGACAAGCAAGTTGACATGCTCTACATCCTACACATAAATCCATTCTGAGTATGTGGCGTGCCCTCGTCTTACTCGTAATATATGCTTTCTCTTTGTATGGATACATTCTAGTGTATGGTCTTTTGAACAAATACTTGAATCCTAGAAGCACTTGCTTTAACACCATTCAAGCATCTACCTCTACCTATCTATGTCTGGAGGACAAGGATCAAAGCTTCCTATAAGCACGGGTAAATCGGCTACAGTAATTTCTTCATGGACGACTATGTGTTTAAGCACTGTAGTTAAATGGGCCATTGTAGGTCCTCTAAACTTTATTCTGTAAGGCGATAAGGGTTTACCCATAGGATTCTTTGGAGCAGATACTATGTGTGCTATGAATTCTCCTCTAGCACTTTCTACACGTCCTATGCCTTCTCCCTGGGGAATAGAGATCGGTAATCTCCATCTATAGGGTCCTTCAAGAGGCATTTTCTTTACTGCTTGCTCTATAATCTCTAAGCTTATATACATCTCTCTTAGTCTAACCATGGCTCTGTCATATGAATCTCCATATTCTCCTTTAGGTATTTCGAAATCTATTTCTCCATATGCATCATACTTTAACGCCTTCCTAAGATCGTATGCTACTCCACTACCTCTTAACGTAGGCCCTGTTGCCCCGAGCCTAATAGCGTCTGAAGCTTTCAGTCTCCCTAGATCTCTAGCTCTCTTAATAAATACGGGATGCTTGAAAAAGCCTTTTTCAATATCTTTTATTAAAGGCTTTATGCGTTTTACAACTTTAAGAGTATATTCTCTAAAGTCTTTAGGTATATCCCATCTCACTCCTCCAGGGAAAATGTAGTGGTGGTAGATTCTATGACCTGTTATATAGTCAAACCATTTAAGTACTTCTTCACGAGCCGCAATAGCCCATGATACAGCATATCTAGCTGCAATAGGACCTGCGAAATGCATCAACCACAGTAAATGACTTGCAAGTCTACTAAATTCAGCAATAATTACTCTTAAGTACTTGGCTTTCTCAGGAGGTTCAATACCATATATTTGCTCGAGAGCATGGGTGAATGTAAGCTCTACATGATCAGGGTCTTCAACACATATACGGGGGCTCATTACTAAATCCATGTCCCATCGTCGGTATTCCATCATTTTCTCAAATCCTCTGTGTAAGAAGCCAGGTATTAGTTCTATATCGAGGACTCTCTCTCCATCAACTAGTAATTTAAAGGCTACATTACCTGGTGCTCCAGGATGCTGGGGTCCTAGGAAAACAGTTATAGATTTCCCACTCATTCTTCCTTCCTCTCTTCTTCTGTTTTCTTAGATAAACTCCTCCATTGAATTGGTCTTTCATATCTTTTACCTGAATAATATAGTTCGAGGACAATGCGTCTTGTATCAATATCTTTTCTTAGTGGAGGTGGTCCTTCCCAATTGTCCTCTAAAATCCATTTACGTAGTCCATCATGTCCATCAAATATTACACCAAAGAATTCGTAGGCTTCAATTTCTTGGTAGTACGCTAGAGGATATATATGGGATATAGTGGATATAACTGGTTCATCACGTTTTACTTTAGTTCTTACAGCAAACATTTCTCCTCCTCTATCAATCGATGATACAAGGTATACTAGCTCGAAAATATTTTCACTTGGATAATCTATTACAGTTATTCCTAGGAAATGGTTATAGCCACCTTCTTTTAAGGCGTTCATAACTACTTGAATGTCTTCAGGATCTATGTAGAGTTCGAGCCTCTTTCCAGTGTCCATGCCTGCGGGAAGTATCTTGCCTCTATACTTTTCTGGCAAGAGATTGCATAGTTCTTCTGGTACAAGCAGTTTTTCTTTATCCATGGATGCTTAACCTCTCGCTTTAACCATTAATTCTTCACGTAGCTTTATCTCACGGTATATCCATTCTTCCAGTTCCCCTAGTTCCTCGATAGGCCTTGGACTTTCTACTCGTCCTTCTTCAATTTTCTTCCTTAGTTTAAGAAATCCTTGTAGCCAGTCTTCAGCTCTGGGCATACATCCAGGAACCCATATATCTACGGGAAGGAATTCATCTATTGCTTTAATAGTTGAATAACTATCCCAGTAGAGTCCGCCAGTTGCTGGACAATTACAGCCAACCATTACATAGCGTGGCTCAGGCATTTGGTGGTATAGTCTAATCAGGGCTTTCAGGGTTTTCTTAGTGACGTAGCCCATTACAACTAATACATCGGATTGTCTAGGCGATGGAGCAGGCATGATACCCCATCTTTCAGCATCCAAGGGAGCCATCATGTTTGGCGGGAGCTCTATGGCTCCACATGCGGAACAGTAATGTATCATCCATATACTCCTGCTTCTCACCCAATTTGCTAGACTAAACTTCTTCTTATTTTCTTTAGACACTTGTTTCAACCTCCTCTAATGAGTCTAAACAAGTTATACGCAGCAGTTATGTAGCTAATTCTATATGTTTGATTCTTTGTAACAAGGATGTACGAGATAGGGTCGAGTATAAAGGAGCGTAAATAACCATATAAAATACCTGTTAATACAACACCTAGTACAAGCATTATTATTACAGCTTTGAACTCGAAAGGTATAGGAACAGGTTTTATAGTTGATTTGGGGGCTTCCGTTCTTTTTCTAGTACATGTACAATACCATAGTCTAGTAAATCCTACAAGAGCTAGTGCAGAGCCTAGTAAGAGTATTATGAGTAGCGGTGTATATCCTTTTTCAAATACTCCTTGGAATAGCATTAGTTTTGCAAAGAAGAGGTTTAGAGGAGGTACACCTATTACTGCTAAACCACCTATTATAAGTCCTAGCCCTACTATTGGATTACTCTTTAGTATACCTTGGACAGCATCTAGTGAAGTAGAGCCTGTGCGTAATTCTATAGCTCCAACAGATATGAATAGCAGTGGTTTTACAAAAGCATGGGCTAGTATATAGTAGAATGCAGCTGATACGCCTATCTCATTGGCCAAGCCCAAGCCAATTACTGCATAACCCATATCAAGTATTGTACTATATGCTATAAGCCTCTTTAGATCGTTTGATGTAGCCATTAAGTATCCTCCAATAATTATATTGAGTGAACCAAGTACTAGGAGTAGATAGAGAATCCAAGTAGCATTCTCTAGACCTACTATAACATAGATTATTCTAGCAATAACGTATAGGCCCACTCCCTCTGCTACAGCCGCCATAGTAGCTGCAGCTGGTGCCGGCATACTACTGTATGCGTCTGGAAGCCAGAAGTGGTGTGGAACAATAGCTGTTTCTATTAAGAATGCCCATACACTCAATACTAGGAAAAGCCCTAGTACCGGAGCTGGATTAAATGCTACGCCTTGTGTATAGAATAGTGATGGAGTAACTCCTAGAGCGTCAGCTGCTACATCCGCCATAGTAAGTGTTCCTAAGCCGCTGTAGAGTAGTATAACAGCTATAAAGTATATAGTTGATCCGACAGCACCTATTAAACCATATTTTATAGCAGCATTTAATGGAGTACCTTTTTCCCTTAAATAAGCTGTTAGAGCATAGGCAGATATACTCATTACTTCGAGCATGACGAATAAGTTAAATAAATCACCTGTATAAGCTATTCCAAGTAATCCTGCTTCAAGACCCAAGTATATTGTATAATACCATTCATTGTTCTTAGATAGCTTCTCTAAATAACTATATGATACTATATTAACTATGGGAAATATTAGGCCTACGAGAAAGCCTATGAATGAATTAATGAAGTCAATTTCATAAATGATTCCAAAGGGTGGGGGGAATCCTGCGAACATATAAGTGAGTATGGCTCCTGTTTTAAACACGTAGATGAAGACAATATCTGTTAGTAAATAGTTTATTATAAATATTATCTCTGAAAACAAGAAAGCAAATAGCGATGAACGTTTAACTGTATGTGAAAGTAGAGGAATGAGAAAAGCAGCAATAATCGATAGAAGAGGTGCTAGTGCAGCTGCTTGTGAAGCGGTAAAGGAATCAATGATCATTAATTTGCACCCAAGTTCAAGACATCATTAAGTCTATGTATCACTTTTACATTTTATCGAGAAAGGTTATTTTCGGTTAGTCTAATAAAAATTTTGTTAATAAAGCATTATTTTGGTTAAAAAATTAACTTACTAGAAACAAGTGGGAGATCAAGGTTAACAAGTACTATCCATTACTGTAGAAACTATTAAAGGGCATGAATTAATTTGGGGGATTACCCATACTATGTAGTAGCGTTTCCCGTCTACCGTGACTTTTCATTATTTCTAATTACTTTTAGTCACGGTAGGCGGGTCATCACGCTTCCCGTAGACCCCCCCACCGCAGTAGCTTACCCCTAGTTGCCTAGGGGTTCATAGCCCTGCGGGTCTCGGGAATCTACGGTAACCAGAATGTTTATTAGTTTTCATAGCTTATATTTCTTTCAAGGCTATAGCCTTGAAAGATAGGGTGTTATATACATTAAAGCTGACGTTTAATGTTGAAGGAGATACTGCTAGGAAAATACTGTCTACTGCATGGCTGTTCAAGATAGCTTGCCATAGAATCCTAGATAGGTCTAAGGATTTGAGAGACATACTTGTTCCCTCAAAGATTGCTTGGATTAAGATGTTTAAAGAACATGCATACAACATCATACCCAATAAGAGGTACTCCTACGGCGTTATCTACCTAATCTATGGAATATGGGAATCTGCTAAGAGACTAAAGATAGACTATAATAATGTAGAACTTAGCGACTGGTTGCTCTTTCAACATTATGATAGAGAGGTTAATGGTAATGTGATAAGAGTTTATGAGGATGGCTCTGCACTAGTAACCACTTACGGCTATGATGGTTCAAAGGATAGAATATTAGTGAGAGCAAAACCAAATAAAGGAAATAAAGAGTTACTTGAAAACATCATTAAGTCCAAGGAGAAGTATATGCCTAGAGTAGTAGTTAGAGACTATGGTGTTAGAAACAGTAAGCTCTATGTTAGGGGAGAAATACACGTCTCTATATCCTATGATTTCTATCTAAAGCATGCGAAGAAATATACTGAACCTAAGGGTAGTCTGATTGGCGGTGTTGATGCTAATACCGATAGGATTAACCTAGTAATAATAGATGAGAATGGTAAGCTAAGGGATAAGAAGACGTTCTGGTTCCCCGAAGTAACAGCGAGGGGATACCCAAGAAATAAGGCTTGGAGTGTTATAGGTATGAGGATACATGAGATGCTTAGATATGCTTATCATCATGGAGTATCAGTAATAGTGCTTGAAAACCCCGAAATAATAGGTAGACTTAGGCTATTCTGGATAAGGAATGGAGAGAGGAAACATAGGAACTACAATTGGAAGGTAACTATATTCAGAAACAGAATCATAGAAAGAATAGCAAATAAAGCACCACTCTACGGGTTAAATATTAAGTTTATTGAACCTAGAGAAACCACCCATAGTAAGAAACACGTTGAAATAATGACAAAATACGGTCTAAACAAGCACACAGCTAGTGCATACCTTATAGCATTAAAGAGTATTCAAAAATAATTAAAAGTATCTAAAAATACCAAGAAAACGAAAACAGCCTTAGATAGTGCAGGTAGATTATGGTAGTTGATGATAATATTTAGTCTGAAATAATGAAGTGGTGGAAATGGTTCGTGAAAAAGTTAAGAAAATTGTTGAATATAGAGAAATAGTATATGATAGTAAGCGTTGGAGACTGCTTAGAGAGTTAAGGAATGAAGCACTAAGTATTCTAGAAGCTCTTCAAACTAATGGTATTACAGCTATTGTCCATGGGAGTATAGCTAGAGGAGATGTGTGGGAAGGAAGCGATATAGATGTGTTTATTCCATATACTATACCGAGTTATAGAGTTGAATATGCTTTAGAGAGCAAGGGCTTTATTATAAAGAATAGATATATTGTCGTAGCGACTCCATCTAGTACTCCAAAGGCCTATATTGTATTGGATGATCTAGAGAAACGAGTTGTTAGTTTTCCTCTAGCAAAGCTTTTGCCACGTGAGCAAGAGTTCTATAGATTTGGCGGTATGATAGGTATTAAAGAGCTATTATCTAATAAGCGTGTTCCTGGCGTCGATAAAAGACTTGTATTAATTGAACCTACTGAGAAAGGGCATAAGGAGTCGCCAGTTATTGGTAGAGAAGAAGAAGTTGCTAATATTATAGGAGTAAGTATTGATACTGTTTTAGAGAGAATACGTGTATTGAGTAGGAGAGACCGTGTTGGTAGAACAGGTGTTTTTGTAAAATATATTTTATCCCCTGATGAATCCTTTGAAAGTGCATTAGAAGCTATTGCTAGAAAGAATCCATGGGTGCGTAGAGTCCTTGATGAAAGAGGGTAGGAAGCTAGTCTATACTCCTAGAACAGGGTATCTCTATGGAAAGCTAGCAATTGGTTGTATACAGTGTATGCTGGGAGGAAAGATAGTCATTTTTATAACTGGTCTTTGTAGCGACAATTGCTGGTACTGTCCTGTTTCTAGGAGTAAATTTGGTAGAGACATAGTTTTTGTTGATGAAAATAGAGTTAATAACCTCTATGATATAGTTGATGAAGCTTATAAAATACGTGCATTAGGAGCTGGAATAACAGGCGGTGATCCAGTTATAGTGGCTGATAGAACATGTAATGTTATTTCTATGCTTAAACAAGAATTTGGAGAGAAATTCCATATACACTTGTATACTAGTGGTAGATTTATTGATAGAAATAAAATTGAGAGTTTAGTTTCATGTGGTTTAGATGAGATAAGATTCCATACATATACTCTGGAATTACTTAAAAAAGTCGAGTTAGCTAGAGAATATAGTAGTATAAAGGTTGGTATAGAAGTACCGTTTATTCCTCTAAGACAATACATTGACTATCTAAAACAATTACTTAAAATAGTTGATGAAACGAAATTAGTTGATTTCGTGAATATCAATGAATTTGAAGTCTCTGAATCAAATATTGAAAAAGTATTACTCTATGGATTAAAACCTAGGGGGTTAACAGTCGAAGACACTAGTTCATATCTACCTTCATTCTTTAAGTGGGTTACAGCGAATATAAAGAATGTAGACTTCCACTTTTGTACATTATGGTATAAAGATAGTATTCAATATAGGTATAGGATGCTACGTAAATCTATTGAAATGCTTGGAGTTCATGAAGTACTCACAAGAGAAGGTACATTGATAAGTATTGTTGCAGAAAAGAAATTAGGTAATAAAGAGGGTCTAAGTAAACACTTTATTGTTATAGACGAAGAGTTTTACATTAACCCCTATAAAACATGGCTTTTGAAAGGAAGTGGTATTAGAGCTATAGTAAGAGAGTATTATCCTGAGGGTAATATATTAAATCAGAGAAATATTATTTACTAGCTTCGGTCTAAACCTGATCTTTTATTCCTAAGTATTTTCAGGTACTCTAGTGGATAACGAAGTATAGCTACTATTCCTCCAAGCCCATTTACTTGTTCACATACATAGGTATTGTAGGGGGCAATATATACCTCCGCCTTCTTTTTATCGGCTTCTAATAGTATATTCTCTATTCTCTTCCTCAGATCTTCGTTACCATGTTTTATGTATTCTTCGGAGACAAGAAGTTTTTCTACTGCATTATATTTTAGTGCTTCTTCTACTTCATCTACTCCATATGCTACTCTTTGTTCTTGTGTTGTTAAGAGCTTCATGAATTCTTCTATTAATTCTACAGCTTTGCCTATCTCTAGTTCTCGTACAACATTTTTGATACTATCTCTTTTACTTAACTCATATAATCCATTTCTTCCTCCAACAGAAACATTGTCATAATATATTCGTATACCTTTTACTTCTCTAAGTTTCTTACCTACTTCGTATTTTAAGTGGCTTGGACTAGCAATTATTATGGCATCTATACTATATCTCTTCATAACCTCTAGGGCTGTATCTATTAGCTTATTTATGTAATTTTCTACTTCTTTTTCAAAAGATTGACTATCCTTCCCCGAAATCCTAGAATATATTTCTGCAACAACTTGTATTCCTTGTCCAGTTAATACAGCTATACCTGCTTCATCATAGTCTAAGGCTATGATTAATACTTTCTTTCTTAAATACGTTGATTTCTCTAGTTTATCAATCATGTATTTTGGCCAGTATTCTTTTACTATAGTTACAGTCATACCTGTGTCTATGTTTATAGTATGGTAGTGGCCTTTGACACCAAATTTCTCAGGCCCTTCTATAACTATTCCTCTTACTCTAAGTCTTTCAGTAAATTGCTGAAATTCTAGCTTCTTTACTCTAATAGCTAGAGTCATTGGTATACGTCTCCCCCCTCCTTGCTCACTCTTAATTTCTCTACTAGTCTTTGCTACAACTATGTCTCCTTCACTAATTATATTATAGAGTAGCCATATATCATCGGATGTTTCAGGCACTACCTTTACTATACCCTTCTTAAGATCTTTATATACGATCTTCATTTATAGAGACCCTTATACATTTCATGAGCTACTTTTCACTAAGATTCTCTCTGTTTAACATAGTTAATGTTATAAGTAATTTTAAGATAGCTTTATCTCTTAGCGACACTACATAATTAATAACGTAAATATAGTTTATTATAACGTAATAGTTTTTAGTGAATGCGACTTGAGTATAATGGGGTATGTCAATATAAGACAAGTTGAAGTATATGACTTAAAACAAGTTTATGAAATCGAGACTAAGTCTTTTCGTGAAAATGCTTACTCATTTAATATATTCCTATTCTATTTCATTATTTCGAAAGACCTATTTTTAGTTGCAGACTACCTTGGTAGAGTTGTAGGTTATATAATAGGCCTCATAGAGTATAGAGATGGAAGGAAACTGGGGCACATAATTTCTTTAGCTGTCGATCCATTGTATAGGGGAATGGGTATTGGAAAAAAGCTTATGGATAGTATAGAGAAATTATTTATAGAGAAAAAAGTCGATCTAATATATCTTGAAGTTAGTGTAAGTAATTTACCTGCTATAAACTTGTATAGAAAACTCGGGTATACTATAGCTGGTTTAATTCCGAAATACTATGGTAGGGAAGATGCATATGTAATGGTGAAGAAAATAAGGATAAACAATCTCTAGATCACTAGATTATGTATTACAATAATATTTAATTAATTAATTAAACATATTACTACATAGTGAGCACGTATATAGAGTCTATATTAAGGATGATTTTATGAAAATAGAATTCTATTTCCTAGATATAACTTATGAAATTGTAGGTAATGAGCCACACATAATTATATGGGGTATATCGAGAGAAGGAAAGAGAATTCTTTTAAGAGATCGAAGGTTTAGACCATATTTCTATGCTATATTGGAGGATGGTGCTTCACCAAATAGAGTAATGGCTAAAATCAAGTCTTTGTCGAGGCCTAGGTCTCCCATAATAGGAGTTGAATTATTGAAGAAGAAGTATTTTGGTAAAGATGTAAATGTATTGAAGATAACTACAGTTATTCCAGAAACTGTGAGAGAATATAGAGAGTTAGTTAAGAAAATTGATGGTGTAAAAGAAGTTGTTGAAGCAGATATTAGGTTTAGCATGAGATATGTAATAGATCATAGGCTCCAACCTTGTCAATGGCATGAAGCTGAAGTAATAAGGGTACCGAAGAAACCACAATATAGAGTTGATGAAGAATATGAGATAATAGGTGATATAAAAGCTGTAGACAGTAGATCTACGATACCTCCTCTACGCATAATAGCCTTTGATATAGAAG
>WAML01000185.1 GCA_015522345.1 Desulfurococcales archaeon | reverse complement strand
CCACCCCGATAGCGGTCGGGTCCGGCAGGATCAACCGGAGTTGCGGCCGCAAGGGTGGGGCGGTGTATAGGGTTTATGCCCCCGAGTAGACGCCCTCCCCCGAGAAGAGAGGGAGGGGCGTGTACACTACCCCCGTCGGACCCAAGCATCCCGGAGGTAACTACTAGAGTCCTCCGGGGGGCTTGGGTCCCCACGGTATCTAGGCGTAAGCGTGAATCGTTAATAGCATTTAGTGAGGGGGTATATATTCTTCTTGCCCATATCCCCGCGGCTGGAGACCAGCTATTCATCCACCCGGGCTAGGCCCGGTGTCATAGCCATGCCGCCGCCGGGAGCCGCGGGGCCATATATATTCTGTGTTTTCTATCCTCTTAAGATTTACCGCTGAATAATATATCGTAGATACTATAGTATATGACATTATTTAATCGCTGTATAGTCTCTAGATAGAGATACTAGATATAGCATGAGATAATCTAGGCCTCCGCCTTGTAAGGGCAGCAACCCTCTAGTGCCTAGGCCACTAATTAGTCTCTAAGACACCATAGATCTACATCAATGCTTCACTACTATCGCGACTACTAACATAAGTAGTATTGTTGAACAACCAACTAGTAGATAGATAGAATATAGTGGGCCCGCGGGGATTTGAACCCCGGACCTCCGCCTTGTAAGGGCGGCGTCCTAACCAGGCTAGACGACGGGCCCACTACTCTAGAAGGCTTTATACATAATTTGTAGGATTTATTTCTTTCTCATAATAGACTAAAACAATTATATTCACTCTAAGTCCATACATAGTCCCACTTAATAGAGGAAAACCCAGTTATTTTATCGGGTAACTTATTTTAGTGGGAGTAATTACAAAAATACTTATAAATATTAAACTATATCTATACTTTAGACTAGGCTATATACAGTCTATAGTGTATTAGATAGTGTTTCAAACCAAGACACGTCCCCGGTGTCTTAATTATGGCTTTAAAATACGAGATCAAACTTACTAAAAAAGCTGGAGAAGTATCTTTTACACTTCCCAGGATCAATAGAGGCGAAGAACTTATAACAATAACTCAAAGCATATGTCCTTACTGCTATAGAGCTTTACCTGCAGTAGTTGTTGAAAGAAATGGAAGACTATATTTGAGGAGGATTTGTCCAGAACATGGTGAAATAGAAGAACTTTACTGGGGAGATGTTGAACTCTATAAAAAATTCTCTAAATGGGAGATCTCTGAAGGCAGAGGGTCGCGCCACATATATACTCCATTGAAAAACATATGTCCATTCAACTGTGGTTTATGTCCACTACATAAAAACCATTCTGCGCTAGTCAATATAGTATTAACGAATAGATGTAACTTAAGTTGCTGGTACTGCTTCTTCTACGCAGAAGCCTCTGGCTACGTCTACGAACCATCAATAGAACAAATAGTATCAATGATAAGATCGATAAAGAAGCAGGCAATACCAGTAAACGTACAATTAACTGGAGGAGAGCCAACGCTAAGAGATGACCTAGTAGAAATAGTTAGAGCAATAAAAGCAGAAGGAGTAAAACACATACAACTCAATACAAACGGTATTAAATTCGCAGAACTCTACCTAGAAAACCCAAGTAAAGCAATAGAGTACGCTAGAGCCCTAAGATCAGCTGGAGTAAACACTGTATACCTAAGCTTCGATGGAGTCACACCTATAACGAACTGGAAAAACCACTGGGAAGTACCATATATACTCGAAGTATTTAGGAAAGCTGGAATGACAAGCACAGTACTAGTACCAACAATAATAAAGAGTATAAACGACCACGAACTAGGAGCCATCATTAAATTCGCTGGAAAACACATAGACGTTATAAGAGGCGTAAACTTCCAACCAGTAAGTCTAACAGGAATGATGAAGAAACACGAGAGAGCAAAATATAGGATCACTATACCAGATGCTATAAAGAAAATAGAAGAACAAACAAATGGAGAAATACATAAAGAAGCATGGTTCCCAGTACCAGTAAGTGCTATCTTCTCTAGATTTATAGAAGGATTCAGCGGCGAATTCAAATTCGAAATGGATAACCACGTAATATGTGGAGCAGCAACATACGTATACGTTGACAGAGCCCCTGATGGAACAGTAAAGAAGTTCATACCAATAACAGAATTTGTAGATATAGAAGGATTACTTGAATACCTTAGAGAGAAATGGGAAGACTTAGTTACAGGATCAAGTAGGCTTATGACAGGGCTTAAACTACTCTACAATATAAGGAAGTTCATAGATAATAAAAAAGCTCCAAAAGAATTCGATCTATGGAAAATACTGTTCAATATAATAATAAAGAGGAGTTATGAAGCACTAGGAGAACTTCACTACAAAATGCTCTTCATAGGAATGATGCACTTCATGGACTTATACAACTACGATATACAGAGAGTAATGAGGTGCAATATACATTATGCAGTACCAGATGGAAGACTAATACCCTTCTGCGCCTTCAATATATTCGAAGACATATACAGAGACTATGTACAAAAACAATATGGAGTACCGCTGAGTGATTGGGCAAAGAAATACCATTACCCAGAAAACATTGTCACAAAGAAATACATAAGAAATAGAAGATTACTTGAATCAAACCCCGTATATAAACAAGCATACGAAGGAATAATAGATGATATAATGCTGAAGAAATAAACACTGTTCTACACAAACTCTTTTACTAACCTAATTAAGGAAAAACACTAATAACCCTAAACAAGGAAACCTAGAAAATAGACGAGAAACAGCCGGGTCGTCTAGCGGCCAAGGATGCGGGGCTCTGGCCCGTAAGGCCGCCCGACCCCACTATTTTTATTTTTTCAAAATAAATACTACGTTCTCTAATGTAGCCGCATACACGCGTTAACTAAACTACAGTACACAAAGATCTAGGTTCAGGTAAAGAAAGCTTAATAAAGTCTACAAACTAGAACTACAACGAATAAACTACTAGGGGTCGGGCGGCCGAGCGGGGAGAGCCCCCGTGACCGGGGTTCGAATCCCCGCCCGGCTACCACATTCTCAGTAACAACTTTTATAATCCCTGTAAAAAGTATTTGAAGACTATAGAGGAGCCGCCGTAGCTCAGCTCGGTAGAGCGCCGGCCTTGTACGGATTAATCCAGCGTCCGAGGTCGCCTAAGAAAGCCGGTGGTCGCGGGTTCAAATCCCGCCGGCGGCTCCACACCCGCTCTATTTCTAACTATATCTGCAAGGATTATTATTGAACCAGTATTATGTAAAATAGTCTAGCACATAGTATTGAGGCTGGGTAAGTAGACAATGTACTGTATTACTCCAGTATTTATTGATTTAGATGGAACACTTTGGGATCATGAAGATGCTTCTCAACTAAACCCTCCATTCAAGAAAATTGGACACTGTATAATAGATCGTGTTGGAGAACGTCTTTGTCTCTATAAGGATGCTCTGTATTTTCTACAAAAAATACATGGGTATACTATAGTATCTACGTTAAGCTGGAATAAATACACTATAGCAAAAGATGTACTAGAGAACTTAGGGGTAAATAAATACTTTGACTATCTCTTCATAGAGTATACACCATATAAATCTCTAGTTCTAGAAAAAGCAATTAAGATAATATCCACATGTTTTAACTGTATAAACAAGATCGTGTATATAGATGATAGATTAGTACACTATAAAGAGTTAATGGAAGTATTTGGGGAAAGACTATACTATATACATATGTGGTCTGATACACGTAGTTTCCACGACCTGGCTAGAATAGTACAAAAAATTATATTTTCTAAAGAAACAAGATAGTTGATCCGAGAGAAACTATTTATTACAAGGAGATGCTGTTTATTGGGCTACACAACAGTAATATTGGCCGGCGGATTAGGAACTAGGTTGAGACCTTTAACGCTAGTAAGACCTAAGCCCTTGATTCCATTAGCTGGAAAAACAATTATAGAACATATAATAGAGTGGCTTAGAAACAAGAACTATACACGATTCATTGTAGTCGGCAAATACCTTGGTGGAATGCTTGCCGAATACTTGAGAAGATATAGTTTTATAGAAACATATATTGTTGAATCAAAGGATACAGCAGATGCAGTAAGACTAGTAGGAGACAAAATAAGAGAAGACAATATACTAGTTTCAATGGGAGACGTAATATGTAATGCTGACTTCAATAAATTCATGGAATACCATGTAGAGAATAATGGAATAGCATCAATAGCTTTAAAAGAAGTAGATAATCCACTACATTATGGACTAATTATACT